>JASLVT010000063.1 GCA_030741175.1 Porticoccaceae bacterium | reverse complement strand
AAAGATTATTACCGCCTGCGCAGATGCGCACTTTGAAAGCATTTCTGCCGTGTTGTCTGGCGTCAAAGAAATTAGGGCCGCCATTGCCAAGGCGCAGGAGCAGAGAGATCTTCAAGGTCGTAAAACGATTCTATTTGTCGATGAAGTACATCGATTTAACAAATCGCAGCAGGATGCGTTTCTGCCTTTTGTAGAGGACGGCACAGTTATATTGATTGGTGCCACCACCGAAAATCCATCTTTTGAGCTTAACAATGCACTGTTGTCTCGCTGTCGCGTCTATGTGCTTAAAAGTCTAAATACGCAAGATATTAAGACTATCATCCACCAAGCAATCATTACCATAAATGCCGATAGAGTGGATAAGCAGCTGGAGCTGGAGAATAGTGCCCTAGACTTACTGGCCAATACAGCGGATGGTGATGCTCGCCGCGCATTAAATCTACTCGACATTGCCACTGATCTAGCTATCGAACAAGACAAAATAATGCTGATTGATAACGATGTAGTGGGGCAGGTGTTATCCACCGATACCCGGCGCTTTGATAAAGGCGGCGAGTACTTTTACGATCAAATTTCCGCACTGCATAAATCAGTTCGCGGATCCTCACCGGATGCCGCATTGTATTGGTTATGCCGGATGTTGGATGGCGGTTGCGATCCACTCTATATCGCCCGGCGAATCGCCCGTATCGCTTCGGAGGATATTGGTAATGCTGACCCCAGAGCTCTTGAATTAGCGCTAAACGCTTGGAATATCCAAGAGCGACTCGGTAGCCCCGAAGGCGAATTAGCATTGGCACAGGCAGTAACCTATTGTGCAGTGGCAGCGAAGAGCAATGCTGTTTACAGCGCATTTAAGGCCACCATGGCCGATGTGCGCTCGCAGCCTAGCTACGAGGTGCCACTGAAACTGCGCAATGCGCCGACGGGGCTGATGGAGGAGTTGGACTATGGTGCAGGCTATCGCTATGCACACGATGAAGACAACGCCTACGCAGCAGGGGAGAACTATCTACCGGACGAGCTAGCTAATAAACAATATTATTTCCCGACGCAGAACGGACTGGAAAAACAAATCGCTGAAAAACTCGAGTATCTGCGTTCACTAGATCATCTGGCACAACAATCTAAAACTAAGGATAAATGATAATGCAATGGTTATCAGTGGCTCTCGGTGGTGCCCTTGGCGCTATGGCGCGTTATGGAATTAGCATAGCAATGGCTGATATCGGCAATAGCAAGTTTCCATTTGCCACAATGTCAGTCAATGTACTGGGCAGTTTTGCTATGGGAGTTCTATTTGTATTGGTGGTTGAAAAGCATATTTTTCCTGACTCCATGCGACCTCTGTTAGCTGTCGGTTTTCTCGGCGCTTTCACTACTTTCTCAACCTTCTCGCTTGATGCCCTCAGTCTGTGGCAAAATGGCGATCTTTTTCTGGCGCTCCTATATGCGCTGGGTACCGTTGTATTGTGCTTGATTGCCGTGAGCTTGGCGGTCTGGCTGACAGGTTTAGTTTTAATTACAGTTTAAGGAATACAGTATGCTCGACCCGAAGCTACTTCGTTCGGATATAAATGCCGTTGCTGAATGCTTGAAGATCAAGCGTTATGAGCTCGACACGGATGCTTTTTTAGCGCTGGAAGATCAGCGTAAAACACTTCAACTCGCCGCCGAAAGTCTTCAGCAAGAGCGCAATAGCTACTCCAAGACAATGGGTAAACTGATTGGTGAGGCCAAAGCCAAGGGTGAGGATATTGAGCCATTAAAGGCCAAGGGTGAGCAGCTCAAGGCAGATTCGGCCGCCGCAGACACTGCACTGGCCGAGGTGCAAGAGGCATTAAGTACAATGCTTCAGGGCATTCCAAATATCCCCCATCAATCTGTACCCGAGGGTAATGACGAAGACGACAATGTGGAGGTACGTCGTTGGGGAGAGCCGCGAACCTTTGATTTTGAAATTAAGGATCATGTCGACCTAGGGGCTGCAGTCGGCGGTCTCGATTTTGATAATGCCGCCAAGATTACCGGCTCACGGTTCTCACAGATGAGTGGTGGTTTGGCCAGCCTGCATCGAGCGTTAACCCAATTTATGCTCAACACCCATATTCAGGAGCATGGTTACGAAGAGGTTTATGTGCCCTATATTGTCAATCGTGACTCTCTGTTCGGCACAGGGCAATTGCCTAAGTTTGAGGAGGACCTGTTTAAGCTCGAGGATGAACGGGAGTTTTACCTGATTCCAACCGCTGAAGTACCGATTACTAATATTTATCGCGATGAAATTGTCGATACCTTGCCGATAAAGTTGGTAGCTCACACACCTTGCTTTAGAAGTGAAGCGGGGAGCTATGGTCGTGATACCCGAGGCATGATTCGCCAGCATCAGTTTGAAAAGGTCGAAATGGTGCAGTTTGTGCATCCGGAGGAATCCTGGGATGCGCTAGAAGCACTAGTCGGTCATGCAGAGACAATCCTGCAGAAACTCGAATTGCCTTATCGCACCGTGGTGCTCTGTGGTGGTGACCTCGGTTTTGCCGCCGCCAAAACCTATGATATTGAAGTCTGGCTACCGTCACAGGACAAATATAGAGAGATTTCATCCTGTTCTAATTTTGGCGACTTTCAGGCACGGCGTATGAAAGCGCGATACAGGAACGCCGAGGGCAAACCTGAGTTACTGCATACGCTTAATGGATCAGGGCTAGCAGTGGGCAGAACATTATTGGCAGTGATGGAAAATTACCAACAGGCCGATGGCTCAATTGCTATACCCGATGTTCTGCAGCCCCTGATGAATGGTCAGACCCATATCAAATAATGGACTATTTACCATTATTTCATAATCTCAAAGGACGTCGCGTTGTCGTTGTTGGTGGCGGTGAAATAGCCCTGCGTAAAGTGCGGCTAGTGCAAGAGGCTGGCGCACTGATTACCCTCATTGCTAAAGACTTTTGTGCCGACCTGTTGGCAATGAATGCCAGCGACAGCGAACAGGGCGATAATGCGCTTGAACTTATAACGGCGGCCTATGAGCACCAGCATTTGCTGCAATACCCAGACGCGGTATTGGTGATTGCCGCTACCAACGATGCGGAACTCAATCGCTTGGTATCCGAGCATGCACAAAGCAGTAATATGCTCTCCAATGTTGTCGATGATCCCGGCTTTTCAACGGTGATTTTTCCCTCCATTGTCGATCGCTCACCTATTCAAGTAGCTATTTCCAGCGGTGGCGATGCACCGGTGCTGGTGAGATTACTGCGCACCCGATTTGAAAGTTTACTGCCTGCGGGCATGGCCAAATTAGGTTCCTTAGCGGGCCGTTTTCGCGAGCGAGTGAAGGCAAAATTTGCCAATGGTGCTGATCGCAAAGCATTTTGGGAAGAGGTGTTCTATGGCCCCATCGCTGAGCAGGCTTATGCTAATAATCTCGATAGAGCCGAACAGCTGCTTGCTGACAAACTGGCCAATACTGATGAGTTTAAAATCGGCGAGGTATATCTAGTCGGCGGCGGCCCCGGTGACCCTGATCTACTGACTTTCAAGGCATTACGACTGATGCAACAGGCCGATATTGTGCTGTATGACAGATTGGTCTCCAAAGAGGTGCTTAATCTAGTACGTCGTGATGCCACCCGAATCTATGTGGGTAAAACCGCCGGTGATCATCCTGTAACACAGGACAATATTAATCAGAAGCTAGTCGACTATGCCTTAGAGGGAAATCGTGTTGTGCGCCTAAAGGGCGGTGACCCGTTTATCTTCGGTCGCGGCGGGGAAGAAATTGAAACCCTAGCAGAGCATAATATTCCCTTTCAGGTGGTACCCGGTATTACAGCAGCATCGGGCTGTGCCAGTTATGCCGGCATTCCACTGACTCACCGTGACCACGCGCAATCAGTACGTTTTATTGCCGGTCATTTGCGCTCTGGCAAAATGGATCTGAACTGGCCAGAGTTAGTTCAGCCCAATCAAACCTTGGTGTTCTATATGGGTTTAAATGGCATGGAAACAATCTGCCAGCAACTGAAAGAACACGGCCTCGACCCAACTACAGCCGCCGCATTGATAGAGAAGGGCACCTCGGATCGACAACAGGTGTTTATTGGTAATCTCGATACTCTACCGAGCATCGTACGCAATGCTGGTGCCAAGGCACCCACATTGATTATTGTTGGGCAAGTGGTGAGCCTGCACGACAAACTCGCTTGGTTTAATAAGCCGGAAAACCAGCTGCAAGGCGTGATTGACAAAAATAACGAGATACACAGCAGTACTGGGGACGATTAATGAGCGATGCATTCGACTATGATCTGTTTGTTATTGGTGCTGGCTCTGGTGGTGTTCGCGCTGCACGTATGGCTGCGTCTAAGGGTGTGAAGGTGGCTGTGGCGGAAGAGCGGTATTTGGGTGGCACCTGCGTTAATGTTGGCTGTGTGCCGAAAAAACTATTTGTCTATGCCTCGCAATTTCCCGAACTATTTCAAGCTAGCGCCGGTTTTGGTTGGGATATTCCCCAATCACCAACGCTTGATTGGCCAACCCTAAGAGATAACAAGACCGCCGAAATTGAGCGGCTCAATCAAATTTACCAAACGCTAATCGACAATAGTGGTGCCGATTTGATTAATGGCCGCGCCACTATTGATGGGCCCCATCGAGTGCTGGTGAATGATCGTGCCTACACGGCTCGCACTATTTTAATCGCCACCGGTGGCTGGCCCTATATCCCCGATTTCCCTGGCAGCGAACATGGTATTAGCTCCAATGAGATGTTTTATCTCGATCAACTGCCTAAAACCGCTGTAATCCTAGGTGGTGGCTATATTGCTGTTGAATTTGCCGGTATTTTAAATGGTTTAGGTGTAGAGACACATCTGGTTTATCGGGGATCAGCCTTATTGAAATCCTTTGATAGGGAGATGGTTGAGAAAGTACAGGAAGGGATGCAGGCCAAGGGCGTCAGAATACATCTCAATAGCACTATTGAAGCCATTAGCAAAACTGAAGCCATTAGCAAAACTGAAGACGGTTTATCTGTGCTATTAAACGACCAAACAAGCCTTGATGCTGGCTTGGTCCTCTTCGCTACTGGCCGAAAGGCAAATACCTCCGGCCTCGGTTTGGAAACTACCAATGTTCAAATCCAAAACCATGGCGCTATTGAGGTAGATCAGAACTTTGCGACAGCTGAACCCAGTATTTACGCCCTCGGCGATGTGATTGACCGTGTGCAATTGACCCCGGTAGCTATACAGGAGGCAATGGTATTGGTAGAGCATTTATATGGCGAGGGCCAGTTGACCATTGATTACAATGATATTCCTACCGCGGTATTCTGCCAGCCTGAATTTGCTACCGTCGGCTTAACTGAAGAGCAGGCTAGGGCAAAATACAACGATATCGACCTGTATTTATCAGACTTTAAACCAATGCTACAAACCCTGGGCGGTGGTGCAGAGCGCATAACGATGAAATTGGTGGTTGATAGTGCCTCTGACAGAGTCGTTGGTTGCCATATGGTGGGTGATCACGCCGCGGAGATAATCCAAGGTATTGGCATTGCTATTAAAGCAGGTGCCACCAAGGCGCACTTTGATGCCACTATTGGGATTCATCCCTCAGCTGCTGAAGAGTTTGTCACCATGCGAAACAAAGAAAGATAATCGCTTAAATATCAATTATTTGCAATTCATAGCTAAAGCTAGATATGGGCGTGGAACACAGCTCTTTAACTGCCGTTAAAACTGACTTTTAGCCCGTTCAAGCAATGATAAGCCCAAATGTTTTAGCTCACTGAGAGTTTTATCGCCATCAGCTTTATTCTGATTGATCACCACCATAATTAGCGCATGAGTCAGCTCCAAGTAAGTGCGCCCTAAGCGGTTGAGCTCATGCTTCTGATTGCTGATGTCCATGCGCCTAAACATGCCGGCCATTGAGGTAATAATCAACTCATCATGAATAAGATCGAGCTCTTTTAGCTCCGGCATGCCATACATGGCCTGCACCAAAGGCAGTAGGCCCTGCTGATTGCGGTAAACATTAAGCATCTGCTTAACACTTCTCTCAACAAATGTCTTGACGCTGTAAGACTCAATATTTTCACTGGCAAGAGCCTGCAACACGATATCCATCTCACCGATCCACTGCTCTGCTAGCGCGTACATGATCGCGTACTTATTGGGAAAATAATGGTACAACGTACCAACAGAGATGCCGACACGCTTGGCAACCAAGATAGTGGTTAAATCATCCTGACCTACTTCTTCAAGCAGCTCAGCGGTCGCTGCTAGAATATCATCGCGACGCGCCATAGCGCGCCGCTGCACTGGCTGATTGCGAGGGGACAGGGTGCGCTGACTTGCCATTAAAATCGATCCCTCAGCGCATAGTACAGCATACCTGCAACCATACCAGGCCACCGCAATAAGGTACCACCGGGAAATTTGGTGGTGGGCAAATTGGCAAAAACATCAAAACGCTCCAATTTTCCACTGATCGCCTCGGCAATAAGCTTTCCAGCAAAGGTCGATGTGGGCACGCCATGACCGGAGTAGCCTTGCATATACCAGATATTATGTTGCAGGCGACCAAAATGGGGCAGACGATTGAGAGTAATTGCCAATGTGCCACCCCAACCATAATCGATTTTGGTTTGCGCGAGCTGCGGATACACCTGCAGCATATATTTGCTCACGAAACGCTTGATATCAGAAGGGAACCCTCGACGATAATTTTCACCACCGCCAAATAATAGTCGTTTATCGCCGCTGAGCTTCCAATAATTAATCACAAAGCGGCTATCTGCCATTGATGCGTCAAGCGGCGAGAGCTGTGCTGCAAGCTCATCCGATAGTGGCTCAGTCGCCAACATAAAATTATTAATGGGCATAATATAACCATTAATTTTCGGCTCAAGCTTTTTAATATAGCCATTACAGGCAAGTATTAATTCTTTAGCTACCACCTGACCTTTAGCCGTGCTCACTGTGACTGTATTTTGCAACTGCGGGTCATTTCCGGACTGGCTATCCTGATAGGACAGCACAGCAGAGCGCTCGTATATACTGACGCCGGCCTTAATGGCCGCATTAGCCAGGCCCAGCGCGAAATTAAGCGGATGAAGATGTTTTGATGCTCTATCCACGATGGCGCTGTGATAGGCATCACTGTCGATAACCTCTGAGAGCTTATCTTTCGGCAGGTACTCATACTGATCAAATCCATAACGCCGATGCAAGAATGACACTTCCTCCTGCAACTCTCGAT
>JASLVT010000062.1 GCA_030741175.1 Porticoccaceae bacterium | reverse complement strand
CAGGTTGTTTTTAGGCAAAAAAAAACACCTAAAAAGGTGCTTTTTTTTATAAACTTCGTTTAACCAAATCAAGATTTTTGTTTCCAGACATTCAATATAATCATAATGGCAATGATTAGACCGAGCCCTTCTGATCCGAGTACTTCAATAACACCTTGAACATTGTTTAGGATGCCACCGAAGAACGGCACATTTGGACCAAACAGTGTAGACACTAACACTGCAACAGCTAGCAACAAACCGAGAAACGTGGTTGTTTCCCATAATATTCCCTTTGATTTTTCTATTAATTCGGCAATATTCATTGTAAAACCCTGTGAATGGCTTAAAGGAAAAAGGGGTGCTAATTGCCCCCCTTTTTTGTAATAGCTAAATAGATACTACTAATTATTCAGCTCTACTCATTAACCATCCAGCAACAAGCAAGCCTACTAGACCGTTGTCACCAAGAACGCTAACAAAGCTTAGAAGATTATCTAGGACTCCGCCTACAAATGGAACATCACCAAAAACGATGCCCGCAGCAACACCAAAAGCGATCAGAGCAATGGCCAGTGCGGTTAGTGAACCAACAACGTCTTTAAGATTATTTAATGCATTCATTTTAAAACCCTTATATTTTTTATAATTAGTAATCACGTATTCTTGTTGACCACAACGATGGAAAACAGATTACGCCTTTATTTAACTACTTCAAAGAATGGTTAAAAATCCTCTGAAGCCTGAACCGTAGCGTGTTTTGTGTCGAAGTGCAACTACTGAAATGGCTCTAAATGCACTTTACTCTGTCTGTAGAGGCGCCACTTTGAGTTGTATCAGATTTTGACTGCCAGTTAGAAACATCGACCACCGCAGTTGTTCCTGCAGTATCGCAATCTTATCGATCACGGCATCAGTTGACTCTAGGGCGGGTTTCAGAAAGGGTTGGGCTAGTGCGGTGATATGGGCGCCGAGACGAATACAGCGGGCAATATCAAGTCCATGACGCAGTCCGCCGGCGCCAATAAGCATTAATTGTGGGCAGGCTGCATGCACTGCCGGTAGTAACTCTGCGGTGTCCATGCCCCAATCGAGAAAGGGGGCTGCTATTTCGCATTCGCGAGTCGAATTGTTGCGCGCTAATTCAATGCTGGCCCAGTTAGTACCGCCGCGGCCGGCGACTTCAATCCACTGAACACCGGCATCAACCAGTCGTTTAGCACTGGCTGGTCCTATACCGGCACCCACTTCTTTGACAATTACCGGCACCGATAATGTACTCGCGCAGTTTTGAATAGCTTCTAATACAAGCCTCCAATCGCGATCCCCATTGGGCTGTATTAATTCCTGTAGAGGGTTGAGATGAATGACCAGTGCGTTGGCTTCAATCGAATCGATGGCGCGCTGTGCCAGATCCATGCCCTGTGTTTGCAACTGGGTGGCGCCAATATTGCCCAGTAAGATTGCCTGGGGAGCCCAACTGCGAAGTTTTTGCGGTAGGCCCAATTCAATTGCGGCACGCTGAGAGCCGAGAGCCATCGGAATATTGCAGGCCTGCGCCGCCTGCGCCAGATGGCGATTAATTAGTTCGCCATTTTCACAGCCCCCCGTCATTGCACCAATTAAAAAGGGCGATGAAATCTTACTACCCAAAAAATCGCTACTTAGATCAATATCATCTAGAGCCATCTGCGGCAGTGGATTGGGCTCGAAGCGCACATGATCGAAACCCGCGCCTTGTTGCGACTGATGCTCAGATTGCAGTGCAAGCTCGATATGATCAGCTTTGCGGCTACTGATATCGGTCATAACGTCGCCCCCCTGTGCATGGTTCGGCTAGCGTAATCAACCAGCAACATATGCGGTAAGGTCAGAGCTGCTAGGCCGATAAAGGTCAGTTTTGTCAGTGACTGGACGGCATTACCCTGCAAAAAATAATAGATAATAGCCAGGCTGGCCCAAGCAATAAGAGTGTAAAAGATTGCTTCACGGGCTGTGTGTCGGCGATCTGCATAGTTTAAAGACCGCCATAGTCGCATCACATGGCCACGACTATGCCACAGGCAAAAGTACAATGAAAAGCTAATCAGTGGCGGCAATAGGTAGGTCAAGCCGATAAACAGCAATAGAGTCGCTGCGGATAGGCGATATTGTGATTGAAAGTAAGCATAAACACAGTAGGCCAAAACACTGATAAGCCAGGGTGCGAAAAGCGCTGATATTCCGTTAAGAAGAATTACCGAGTTTTCTGAGCCGATTAAAATGGCGAAAATAGGAGCAACCAAAGCCGGTTGGAAATTGGGAATAGCCAAACAGACTAAACCACCATGAGCTAGCCAAGGTAACCAGTCAGTGCCTATATCAGCGATATCGCTGGCGCCAAAGTGTAGTGCAGACAAGCCCAAAAATATGACTAGACTAGGCAGAGGTAGCAACCACCAGAGAACTAATACCAAGATGGCCAATGCGATATAGGCGAGGTGAAAGCCCAACCAGGGGATAACGCCTTTGGGCCAGCCTATATGGCGTGCGATGGCACCATCGAAGCCGCCATGGGGAACCCCCACTAGCAGTATTGCAACAATAGCTAATATATCCCAACTAGTCATGAGGTGAACAACTGTTTGAGAAAAGGTATTTTGGGCATTGCCATAATCACCCTAGCCCAGTCTGATAAGTTGGCAGAGCCGAGCATAAAGCGGGCAAATCCATTGGCACTCAATGCCTTGGCGGTGCCCATCATCATTGCTACGCCTAGCTGCGGTTCTGCAACTAAGACGCGATTAAATAGCTTATCCATGCGCATAAGCTGTTTAGACATGGGGGAGGGAACCTCATATTGACCCGCACGTATTCTTTCGGCCAATAATGAGGTTTGTTGTTGGATGGTACTAAACGCGTAGCCAGACGATAATCGCACTGCGCCACTGGCAGTGCCAATGGTAGCAATATCATTATTTAATGGCGGCAGACTTTGCATGGGAATAACACCGGCCTCCTCGCCCAGTGTTTGATCTATCTCGATATTATTCTGATGTAACCAGTGCTTGATTGCTTGCCGGTACCAGTCCCTATCCTCGAGCTTGGTAGAGATCATCGTCGATTCAATTAATAGTCTGCGGTCGGAAAACGGCAGGGCATAAATAAAATGTAGCCCTCTAGATTGATCAACACGAAAGTCCATCAACGTGACTGTATCTGGGTTGGCGATCGATGTTTTGGTACGGATATCCCAGCCCACGAAATGCTGTCGCAAACTGTTTTCAGTCAGCGCTGGTGGCCGACTATCATAGAGCTGTGTTGCTCGATAGTGCTTACCAGCAGCAGAAAAACAGCCACCATTTCCAATGGCGACTATATCTTCAGCTGCGGCGCGAATAAGTTCGACACCCTTGGCTAAGTTTTGCTCACATGCAGTGATATAAGCCGCTGAACTCAGGCTGGCATACTGATAATCTTCGCTACAATGGATTATTTCCTGATTGTGATCGACTAAACGCCATTGTTTCCAGCTCCCTTTGATTGATCCTGCTAGTTTCTGTAGTTGATCCTGATCAGCCCATAATGCCCAACTACAGTCACGTTCCTCGGGAATTTTTGGTTCCACCACTGCCGCCCTGAGGTTGGCTAGACCAGTGGCGAGACTGATACCGGCACTACCGCCACCGATAATAGCGATATCAAGTGCAGTGGCTGCTTTTGAGTTTTTATTCAGAGCAGACACCGGCTAGTCCTTTGAGATGATGATGCAAATCTTGGCGATGCGCTGGTACTGTTTTTGGTCTTAGGTCTATCAAACTGCGGATGCTGAGTAATCCTTTTTCCGCTGTGTTGACATACACTCGGCCTCGCCACCATTGGAGGTCGCGTCGTCTTAATCGGCAACCAATCTGACGATAGACCCGCAGGGCGATGGTGATTGCAAATCGTGCGCGAAACGGCAGAAGCTGTATGCCTAGCAAGGCGCTACGATAATAATCTTCAGACAGGTCCAGTAATTTCTCGATTGCGTCAGAGACGACTTTATGACTGGTTGTATGCGCTTCGGCGATGGTTGCGGCCGGCAAGTCGACCCAGCAGGCTGGTAAATAGCGACGCCCCATTTGCGCGTCTTCCAACACATCCCTGGCGATATTGGTCAGTTGCATGGCAATACCCAAGTCGATAGCAAAGCTATCTGCACGCTGCTGTTCACAGTTGAGAACACGACACATCATGAGTCCCACGGTACCAGCCACTGCATGGCAGTAGCGGAGCAATTCTGCAGTATCCTCAATCGCGGTGGGTTGTTGATCTGCGAGCATACCGTCAAGTAGTTCTCGCGCAGCAATTAGTGGGATATCACAATCATTAGCTAATCGAATAAAGGCTTCTACCTCAGGCTCAGCTGGTTGATTACCACCCTCAAGGCGCGCTCTGATATTTTCAAGCGACTCCGCTCGATTAGGCAGATCACCATCGGCAAGATCATCAACATAACGGCAGAATTGATAGAGTCGGGCGGCGCGGTCGGCCAAATGGCTTCCCAGAAACAGGCTAGCCCAATAAAATGTCTTGCCATGGCGCGCCAGAACTGTCTTTGGTGATGGTGACTGCATCAACGAGTCTGGTAGCGCTTGGTTCATAACACTAGCCGCCTGAACCTACCTCGACGCCAGTGAGTAGCTCTTCCACTACTTTGGCTGAGCTAACCACTCCGGGTAAACCGGCGCCGGGATGGGTGCCTGCACCGACAAAGTACAAATTATTGACTGCATTATCGCGATTATGGAAACGAAACCATGCCGACTGAGTTAGTCTTGGTTCGATAGAGAAGCCAGCGCCATGCATTGAGCGATAGTCGTTGGCAAAGTCTTCCGGTGTCATCCAAAACACTTCTTCAATGACTGATGAGAGCTGCGGTAATATTGTTTCTTCGAGCGCATCAATAATCCTGTCACGTAGTTTTTGTGCTTCAATATCCCAGTTTATATCACCTTGTAGATTAGGTACTGGACAGAGTACATAAAATGATTCGCACCCGTCAGGGGCGAAGCTTTTGTCAGTAGCGGTAGGTCGGTGAAGATAGAGTGAAAAGTCCTCACTCATCTGCTTGCTGTCAAAAATCTCTGAGAGTAATTGTTTGAATCGTGGTCCCATCCAAATGCTGTGGTGGGCGACATCGGGATACAGTTTTTTGGTGCCAAAATATAAAACATACAACCCCATGCTGTATTGCTTTTTAATTCTTGGCAAGCGCGGTTTAGCTTGCGGTAACAGCTGTTGGTAGCAAGTTTCCGGATCACCACCAAAAACCACGATATCGGCATCGATAATTGTTTTGTCACTCAGTCGAATTCCTCGAGCGATTTTCTGTTCCACAATAATTTCATCGACATCAGCATTTAGTTGGATATGAATACCTTGTCTCGCCATCAGTGCGCCCAATTCATCGACCAACTTGCCGGTGCCACCCATACAGAAAAAAACACCCCAGCGACGTTCGAGGTAATGAATCAATGTGTAAATAGCAGTGGTCTTAAATGGATTGCCACCGACTAGTAATGGATGGATTGAAAAGGCTTGACGAATAAGAGGATGCTTTAAATGACTATTCACCATTTGCGCGACGGTTTTATAGCATTTCAGCATCAGTAACGCGGGTATCTGCTTGACCATATCCCAGACGCGAGTAAATGGACGGTGAACCAGTTTTTTGAAACCTATATCGTAGACGTTTTTAGATTTGTCCAATAGTTTTAAATAGCCATCGGCATCTTCTGCACTAAAGCGACGAATTTCAGTGAGAGTGTCTTCAATGCTGGCTCGATAATCAAATTGGCTCCCGTCGGCAAAATGAAAGCGATAGAACGGGTCTAAGGGTACAAAGTCCAAATAATCTTCTAACCGTTCATCAAAGAGTTCAAATAATTCATCAAAAAGAAAAGGGGCGGTTATTACCGTAGGACCCGCATCATGCCTGTAACCGCCACGCTGAAAAACCTGTGCTCTGCCTCCCAAACTTCCGAGGCGCTCTAGTAATGTGACTTCATAGCCAAGTGCTCTTAATCTCAATGCAGTGGCAATACCGGCAAAGCCTGCTCCGATTATTACCGCCTTTTTATCGGCACCCGTTGTTGGTGAGGTCAAGCGATCTGTTCCTGATGTTTGATTGCGGTTTTTTGTTTTACGGAGTTAACTAGTCCCTGTACCACCGGTTGAAGCTCAATAGGTAATGTATGAACTAATTTTTCTGCCTCAATCAGCCAGTAATCGATTGATTGGTTAGCGTGTAATATGACATCGCTAGTGGCAATCCGGCGTTGCCAAGTTACTAAATTCTCGTTGTCGCCGGACTCATACCAGCGCAGAAAATCCTTACGCCCATCGTCCTGTTGTGCAAAAAGACTCACCACTAGATTAGGTTTGCGTCCGTCTAGATCACTCGATCGATGGCTGGACGGGATAATATCATTGATATCATTGCGACCCTGATATGCCAGTCCGCACAGACCAACCAATCGTTCTAGATTAATGCCCTCAAGGGTTAATCCCGCAGCGATTGCTGCTCCTTTAATGGGTGCTATCAGCAAGGGCGCAGTTTTACCTTTGGCGATTCGCTCCCACTCGTCTAATTCGGCACATTGATGTTGTGTCAAGTCTGCACCCTGACCACTGCAGGTCTCTTGCATAGCATGAGCTAGGAGTGCCACTAGGGTGCCACCAACACGGCTATTACGCGCAGCCAATTCAAAGGCTTTCGCGACCATCCAGTCGCCGAGACAAAGTGCCATATCGGAGCCGAAATGTTGATTTATACTTTCCTGACCGCGGCGGTGGGTGCTGGCATCACTAATATCATCATGTATTAGGGATGCGTTGTGCAGCAGCTCGCAAGCAGCTGCCCAATGTAAATTATCAAGCTCATTTAAACCGAGGGCCTTGCCACTGGTTAGCGCGAGCTGCGCTCTGAAATTTTTTCCGGGCTTTCTAAAATGATAACGTGCTGCAGCGACTAGACTACTCGTTTGATGAGGCATCTCACGATGAAAAAGTTCATCCAAGCAGTTCGTTATTTGAAATTTTGCTGACTGTTCTGGGGACATGATTGCTTCCCTCTCGTTGGTAACCTGATAGTGGTTACTCTTTTTTATTCTTAGTGGTTTGTTGAAAGAGAGAGCCAGAAATCTGGCTCTCTCGATCTTTCGAGTTAGTTTTACAACTTACTCTGAGTCAGCTACTGCGGCTGACCAAATAACAACACCGAAGCCAATCTTGTTCCAGAAATCGGCTAGGTTATAGATGATGTTCATGGTGCCTGCATCTGCGCCACCGCCTAGG
>JASLVT010000061.1 GCA_030741175.1 Porticoccaceae bacterium | reverse complement strand
CAGAGATGCATGAAAAAGGTGAACTTAAAACCCTTATTGATGATGTTGTTGAATCTGAAAACCCTGAATAGAGAGTATACCTCTGTCTTTAAGGTTGCCGTATTGGTCATGTAAATTGTCTTGACCGTTTTGGTCACAACCTTCCTCCCAGCACTGTTTACTGTCAGCTTTTGATTAACACAATGGTACTCCAGCCATTGTGTTAATCACTCATCTAGATTCCGTCATCAATACTGAATTCTCTCCATAATTGGCGTTTCTGAAGAAAAATAATGTTTCTTGATATACCTCAGTTCTTAGTCTACGGAAATTGTTGACTTTGGAAATGCGAATCATTATCATTTGTATTTCTAGCTAAAGGGTAAGGTTAAAAATCGCTTAATAGTTTGCCAAAACCCTGATGGCCAACATGCGAATGGTCGGATGTTGTATATGACTAAGGATGTACTATGAAATTAAATACGCTGTTATCTAAATTATTTATCGCATTGTCTATTTGCCTGCTAGTTGCCTGTGGCGGTGGCGGTGGCGGCGGTGCAAGCCCAGACCCTGAACCAGTTGTTAGCGACCGCGATGGTGATGGTGTTGCCGATGCCGATGATGCCTTCCCCGATGATGATTCAGAGACCACTGACACTGATGGCGACAATGTTGGTGATAATGCAGATAACTGCGTTAACGATGCGAACCCAGACCAGTTGGATTCGGATGCAAATGGTCAAGGTGATGCCTGTGATGCTATGCCAACCGTATATGCCTACACTAACTCTATGTATGTCGCAGACAGTGATTCAGTTAGCTACACCGGTCAAACCGCAAGGCATCTTCTGATTTCGGGTATGGTTGATTATATGAATGGCATGGCGGAATCAGGGGAATTTAAAGACGATTATGTGACTGATCTGAGTTTCTTTATGAACGGTGATGGCGCCGATGGAGCATCTACTGGATTTACCCTTAAAAATGGTCAGTCCGATGGTAGTGATGTTGACAATGCGGCGACTTACGGAGACGTATCTTCGGGCAAAAACCTCGACGGAAAAATTGCCGGCGGTAATGGTCAAGGTGGAGGTGAAACCGGAAAGCTGATTGGCGATGAATTTTTCGGCTGGTCAGATGGGTTGCCTGCTGGTTCGCTACCGATTGATTTAGTTGATAACTGGATTCAGCAATTGGCTGAGCAAGCTTCTGATGGGCAGTCTGTTACTATTTCCACAGTGACCGGAGATGTAAACGTTTCCGATGTTCAATATGATGAATACGGCCGCAACCAACGTCAGTTATTACAGAAATTTTTACTGGGTGCAGTTGCTTTCTCACAGGGCACCAATGATTATTTCCAGGCTGATTTTGCCACGCAAATCAGTGTACAAGAGGGCACCAAAAACTACTCTGAAGGCGAACATAATTTTGATGAAGCTTTTGGTTATTATGGCGCCGCCCGAGATAACAATGACTACGATGATTTAGAAGCTCGAGCTAAAAGTGGCCGCGATGAATGGAAAAATGGTTACCATGATACCGATGGCAACGGATTAATTGATCCTCGTAGCGAGTTCAACTTTGGCAATGCGCAAAACTGTGCCAAGCGCGATGTGGGTAGTGCGGGCAATACCAACCCAACAGACTTCTCGACTGAGGCGATGGATGCGTTTCTTGCTGGCCGTCAAATTCTCAGTAATGCCGCTAATGCAGGCACTATGACCACTGAAGAAGAGGCAGCACTTGCCGAGCATATTAAGACGGCAGCGCTGACGTGGGAAAAATGTATTGCAGCCACTGTGATTCACTACATCAATGATGTGACTAATGATATGGATGCTTTTGATAATGGCAGTTACGCCGATGTTGATAACTTCACTGATTTGGGTAAGCACTGGTCTGAGATGAAAGGTTTCGCCTTGGGTCTGCAGTTTAGTCCGTTCTCACCTTTCCGTGATGCGGAAGTAACCGTGGTTGATCTCGATGATCTGAAAACCATATTGAATGACTTTGGTGATTTCCCAGTACTGGCTGATGGTAGTCAGGGCGGAAATGGCCCAGCAACTGATGCAGATACTGCCATTGCGGCGTATACTAGCAAGCTTGCTGATGCCAGACAGACTTTGCAGGATGCCTATGGCTTCGATGCGGAAAATGTCGCTGGTTGGTAATCTCTCAACCCTCTGCTCTCGTACTACTTCGGCAGAGTTGGTTTGAATCCTTTTGGGGCTAGCTTCGGTTAGCCCCTCATTGTTGGAGACAGGAAAATATGTTTCGCTTTACGAGTTGTGTAGCGCTTTTGACAGTTTGTCTTGTTGGCTGCGTGGATAAATCTCGCGATATCGAGCCATCGGTACAGAGTGCAGATAATGACAACGTGATCGCTGATAATCAGACAGATAATGTATTGGATACCTTTGATCGATCGGTATTGATGACCAATGTGGTGGATACTATTTTTATACCAAATTATCAGTCCACGGCATCATTGGCTGAGACATTGTCGAGCGAGTCGGGCTCTCTTGCGAACTATTGTGATGCTATTGGCACTGGCGATGAAACTGCAGCCTTTGCCGCGGTGGAGGCCGATTGGTCAGCGTTGATGGATGCAGTGCAAAAAACCGAAATGCATGTTCTTGGCCCTGCGTTGCGCAATGACGAAGCTTTGCAAAAACGTATCCATTCCTATTCCACAGGCACTCTGGCATCTTGTGCCCTCGATCAGGCCGTTATTGAAGCCGGCAATGCTGGATTTCAGGTCGCCATCCGTGCTTTTAATCAGCGCGGTATGTCTGCTATCGAGTATCTATTATTCAATACGGACCTCAATCACTCATGCTCCAGTCAGGTTGCGGCGACATCTAATTGGAACAATGAGAATGTCAATGATCGCAAAATTCAACGCTGTGAACTGGCGGAACAGTTGGCAACTGATATTGCAGATGCATCCAATACTATTTATACCGAATGGACTGAGGGTGATAGTCCCTACAGAGCAGAGTTCTTGTTGGAAGAGAACCGCGGCGATAATTTTCAGCTCATAACCGATGGTATGTTTTATATTGAAACCTTTAGCAAATCGCAAAAATTGATGATTCCCTTGGGGTTGGATGACAAGTGTAGTTCCTCAACTTGCCCAGATTTAATTGAGTCGCCATACATGGAGAGATCTCTTCGCAATATACAGATCAATGCCAATGAATTTCTGCGAATATTTAATGGCGGCGACGGTGTTGGCTTCGATGATTTGATCAACGATGAGGGTTACACTGATATAACAGTGCGATTCCAAACACAGCTAAATGATGTGAATAACAGTATTGAGGGGATGACGCTCTCGCTCAGTGATCAGGTCGCTCTGGCCGAGGCAGATACTACCGAGCAGGTGTGTATTAATGCGTTTGCCAATCCAGAGCAAGACAGTGAGATTGCTGCATGTAGTTTGGCCGGTTTACTGAAAAAAGTAACCGATGATCTAAAAATTGAGTTTGTGACCATTGTCGGTGTCGCAATTCCAGGAAGGGTACAGTCTGATAATGACTAAGATTAATAAAGCAATTTGGTTCTACCTAGTTTTCTTCACCAGTGCCAGCTCATTTGCATTTGATATTGAGCCGCCCACATTGGAGGAGGTTCTTATTATTGGAAGCAAAGAGGATCAGTCAAAATTGGCTGGTTCAGGTATCCAAATTGGACAAGAGTTAATTGAAAAGCAATCTTACACCGACCTAAATCAGGTGATCAGTATGGCACCGGGTGTGTATGTTCGAGAGGAGGATGGTTACGGACTGCGCCCTAATATTGGTATTCGCGGCGCTACTGCAGAGCGAAGCCAAAAAATCACTATTATGGAAGATGGCGTATTGATCGCCCCTGCGCCTTATTCTGCGCCGGCGGCCTATTACATTACCAACGCTGCGAGATTGCATGCGTTGGAGGTGCTTAAGGGGCCTTCGTCAATTCGGTTTGGGCCACATACGGTGGGTGGTGCTGTCAATTTGGTCACTCGACCAGCCTCTTGGCAAAATTTTACTGAGTTTGATTACACCACTGGCACGGATCAGTTTCAGAAGGTGTCGGTGACCGGCGAAGCTATCAGCGACAATGTCAGCTATATGTTTGATGCCATGTATTACTCGAGTGATGGCTTTAAAAAGCTAGAGGGCGGCGATACCGGATTTGAGCGCAATGACGTGAATGTGAAAATACGCTGGCAACCAGAAACCGCGTTAGATCAATCC
Organism: Porticoccaceae bacterium; assembly: GCA_030741175.1. Lineage (GTDB taxonomy): Bacteria > Pseudomonadota > Gammaproteobacteria > Pseudomonadales > Porticoccaceae > HTCC2207. The sequence goes on along the minus strand of JASLVT010000061.1, from coordinate 3,120 downwards.
GTCGTGCTGAAAATAGGGTATGCCGATGAGGATTCAGATGAGACTTATTTGGGTTTGACAGATAGCGATTTTGATCGCGACCCAACTCTGCGTTATCCCGCTTCGCAATTGGATCATTTTGTCTCTGATCACAGCCAGATACATCTCAGCCATAGCCTTGAGTTTGAAACTGGCCTACAGGTTAACTCCAAAGTCTACTTTAACGAGTTCAATCGCTCTTGGAATAAGTTTGATGGTTTTATCGATGGGCCCAATGTAGCACTTGTACTTGGCTCACCCAGTCAGTACCAGTCGGCCTATCAGGTATTGGCCGGTACTCTGGATAGTGATGTAGATGGCTTAACCCTCGATGTAACCGATAATGATCGAGCCTATAGCTCGAGAGGCATTCAGTTCGATCTATCGAGGCAGTTCGACTTTGCTGGCTTTGCGCATAAAGTTGATCTCGGTATTCGCTACCATCACGATGATGTGGCGCGTAATCATCAGCAGCGCAGTTACTTGATGACCGCTGGAGAGTTGCTGTCTGATGGTATTGCTCGTCTACCCAAGGTGGTCAATTATGCCGAGACGGACGCAGTTGCAGTCTATCTACAAGAAGAGCTCAGTAGGGGTCCTCTGACGATAAGTCTCGGTCTGCGCTATGAAGATGTTCGGGGCAGTGTAGAGAACAAGCTTACCGATTCGGTGTCCTCGAACAGTCAATCTATAGTGGCTCCGGGTGCAGGGTTTCATTATCAGTTAACGGAAAATATTGGTTTGTTAGCCGGTGTTTATGTTGGCTTTTCGCCAGCAGGGCCGGGGAAATCCTCAGCAGAGGCTGAAGAGAGTCTCAATTTTGAATATGGAATCCGCTATGAAGCGGATCTGTACTCTGCAGAACTGGTTGGTTTCTTTAGTGACTATGATAATTTACTCGGCCGCTGCCGAGCTTCTGATGCCGATTGTGCTGTGGGCGAGGAGTTTAATGGCGGGCAGATAGAAATCGGTGGTGTTGAATTTATTGGTCAGTTTGAGTGGCCAGTGTCGGATGCTATTTCACTGAACTCGCAAGTAAACTTCACCTATACAGAAACTGCTTTTCAAAAGTCTTTCTTCTCGCAATTCTCACAATGGGGATTGGTTAAGAAAGGTGACGAACTGCCCTATGTGCCCAAGTACGCCGGTCGTTGGCAAGTCGGCCTAGGCAATGATAACTGGTCCGTTGACGTCGCGTTGAAATATCAGCATGAGATGCGCGAAACTCCCGGATTTGGGGACCTTGTTCCCGGCAATCAAACAGAGAGTTTGGCAACTGTTGATCTATCGGCAACCTGGTATCGCAGCGAGCAACTCAGCTTGAAATTAATGGTGCGAAATGCGACAGATGAATCAGCCATAGTGTCTCATCGACCCTATGCGGCGCGGCCTAATCTGCCCCGTATGATTCTCGGTCAGATAAGGTATCGGTTTAGTTACTAGTGGACGTCATATTCGTTGACATACTGACATCGCCTGCGGGTTTTTTTTTCGACTCTGCAAAGCGTGTGTACTGGCTGTATCTGTTGAGTGCTCTCTTGATTGCCTCCTTTGTGGTGGCTCGACAATTGGGTGTGTGGCGACCGCTGGAACAGCTAAAAAGCCTATTCGATTATAGGTACTGGTTCAGTCAGTCCACTCTCTTGGATTATTTCCTTCTGTTCTTCAATAATGGCATGAGGATATTGCTGTTAGTGCCTCTCTTTGGAAGTCATTTGGCACTAACCATTTTAGTCGGCTCATTTTTGCAAGATAGTTTGGGTGATGCACCTGACCTCGAGATGAGTTGGCTGGCTATTGCTCTGCTCTTTACCTCAGTATTTTTCCTAGTGGAGGATCTCAGCCGCTTTCTGTTGCATTATTGTATGCATCGTTTCGACTTCTTATGGCGTTTTCATCAAACCCATCACAGCGCCACAGTATTGACCCCTTTTACATTATTTAGGGTGCACCCAGTTGAACACATTCTCTACTTCATGCGTGGTCTGCTGGTGTTTGGTGTTATCAGTGGGATCTTTATTTGGTTATTTTCGGGGAAGCTTACTGGGCTTCAGGTGCTGGGGGTGGATGCTTTTGGTTTTGTATTTAATATGTTGGCGGCAAATCTAAGACATTCCCATATATGGTTATCCTTTGGAAGATTTGAATCTATCTTTATCAGTCCTGCGCAACACCAATTGCATCATAGTAAAGAACATGGTTTCAGCAACCTAGGTAGTGTTCTCTCGATTTGGGACGGGTGGTTGGGCACTAGAACTTACGCCTCCAAAAGAGAGAAGTTACAGTTTGGACTCAAGAGCTGAATTGCAATCTCGGGATTCATTAGCATCTGGATGGTGATTACAGTTTTACAGGCAAATCTGCACCATTAGAACCACCAATGCCGAGCTGGGCTGTCAAAGCCTTACTGAGCCGCTATGTTCTATCGTAACCATAGAGTTTTTTAATTGGATCAATCACTGATTGTATGGGATTCTAACCCTTCAGTTTTATTTCATTTTTTTAATCTTTAACCTTTATAGGAGCACTTTATGGGTGTTTTAGTTGGACGGTCAGCACCTGACTTTACCGCAGCAGCAGTAACCGGAAGCGGCGAAATTGTAGATAATTTTAATTTAAACGAAGCAATCAAGGGCAAGAAGGCAGTGGTCTTTTTCTACCCCTTAGATTTTACCTTCGTCTGCCCTTCAGAGCTTATTGCATTTGACCATCGCTACGAAGAATTTCAAAGCCGTGGTGTTGAGGTGATCGGTGTTTCGATTGATTCACAATTTTCACATAACGCGTGGCGCAACACAGCGATCAATGATGGAGGTATAGGTCCAGTACGATATACCTTGGTTGCTGATGTTAAGCACGAAATTTGTCAGGCCTATGATGTGGAGCACCCAGCTGACGGCGTCGCTTTCCGTGGATCGTTTTTGATCGATGAGCAGGGCATGGTTCGTCACCAAGTAGTCAATGACCTCCCTCTGGGTAGGAATGTGGATGAAATGCTACGCATGGTCGACGCGCTGAGTTTTCATGAAGAGCATGGTGAAGTCTGTCCAGCGGGTTGGAATCGCGGTGACAAAGGTATGAAAGACACCACTGCTGGTGTTG
>JASLVT010000060.1 GCA_030741175.1 Porticoccaceae bacterium | reverse complement strand
GGTATTTGAAAAATAGTCTCCACCACAAAAGAACCGCCTAATAAACCGGCAAAAGCAGGGCCTAAAAAAGCAATGACAGGTATAAGGCCGCCGCGCAATGCATGTTTAAAAATAATCAGTCTCTCAGATAAGCCCTTGGCTCTGGCTGTACGAATATAGTCCTGTGATAGCACTTCTAACATACCGCCTCGCGACAGGCGCGCTATATAGGCCGCATAACCAGTACCCAAGGTAATGGCCGGTAAAATTTTATCGCCGGGGATATCGCCCCAGCCCGATACCGGTAGCCACTCCAGATGAATGCCAAAGACTAAGACCAAAAGCGGGCCAAGCAGGAAAGAGGGCATACAGATCCCCAGCATCGCTGCTGACATAGGGAGATAATCTTGCATCGTATTGGGTCGTATTGCAGCTAACACACCGGCACTGATACCAATTACCAGAGCCACTAACATGGCATACAGGGCTAACTCGGCAGTAGCGGGTAGACCGGCGGCAATCAACTCATTGACCGTACGTCCGGAATATTTAAATGAGGGTCCCAGATCTCCTTGCAGTACATCCCCTAAGTAACTGAAGTATTGCTGCCACAGCGGTTGATCTAACTTGTATTGAGCCTCTAGGGCGCGTACCACCTCAGGTGGAACGGCCTTGTCAGCGGAAAAGGGGCCGCCGGGGGCGCTGTGCACCAATAAGAATGTCGCACTAATAACAATCAGTAAGACGGGGATGGCCTGCAACAGACGCATAACAGCAAAGCGCAGCATTACGGTTGACCCTCCTCATCGGCTTCAAGATAGATCTCGCTGAATGAGGCTTGATTAAGGATATTGCCATCAAAGTTTTTAACCGATGGATCTACAAGATTATTGGAGGTGTAGATGTAAATCGGTATTACTGGCATATCCGCTAGAAGCATTTTTTCTGCCTGGGTAAAAATAGCCAATCGTTCGGCATGAGTTTTGGCTTCTGCAGCATCGGTCAATATCAGCTGGTCATATTCAGGGTTACACCAACCAGTGCGATTGTTGCCGCCGTTGCAGAGAAACATATCGAGAAAATTATTGGGATCAACATAGTCGCCAATCCAACCGGCGCGCGAGATCTCATAGTCACCTATAGCCTCACTATTGAGGTAGACCTTCCATTCCTGATTAAGCAATGTCACGTCAATATTAAGATGTTTCTTCCACATCTGCTGGATAGCAACAGCTATTTTGCGATGACCTTCGCTGGTGTTGTAGAGAATTTCTGTGGTTGGAAAGCCCTCGCCATTGGGATATCCCGCATCGGCCAGTAGTTGTCTTGCTGCCGCTGGGTCAAAGCGCAGATCACTTTGTGGGTAATAACCCATGGTACCGGGTGGTGTCATGGCATAGGCGGGGATCTGGCCGGCTTTTAAGATGCGCTGGGTAATTTGATTGCGATCAATGGTCATGCCCAGAGCACGGCGAACCCGTTTATCCTGTAACTGAGGTACGCGTACATTAATGCGATAGAAGTAGATACCCAAATAGGGGTTTATGCGCAGAGCAGGGTCATTATTGTCCTGATAAGCGGCTATCTTATCAGCGGGTACGGTGCCGCTGTAATGCAACTGTCCCGCTCGGAACATACGCTCTTCGGTGACAGCATTCTCGGTGGGATAATAAACAATATTATTGAGCCGTACCTTGTCCGCATTCCAGTAATAGGGATTGCGCTCGACAACAACTCGCCGATTGATTTTCCAGTCACGCAGTTGGAATGCGCCATTACCCACAAGATTGCCCTCATAGGTCCATCGAGTACCACGCTGATCTGCTGTGCCAAATTTTTCCACGGTGGCACGGTGAACAGGGTAGAGGCTGTAGTGATCGAGGAGTTGCAAAAAATAGGGTGTGGGGTTTTTTAGGGTGACCTGTAGAGTCAGATCATCCAGCGCTTTGACACCGACCTTTTCGAAATCACTGATCTCGCCCTCATAATATTCTTTGGCATTATCGATCGAGAAATACATATAGGCGTAGAGATTGCCCAGAGCCGGTTGCAGAGCTCGCCACCAAGACCAGACATAATCATGAGCATTATGCGGGTCACCATTTGACCAGCGGGCGTTATTGCGCAGGTGGAATGTGTACACAAGGCCATCATCACTTATCTCCCATGACTCGGCGACACCCGGTTTAGGCTCTAGCGTTTCACGGTCTTTTAGTACCAAGCCTTCCATGAGTGCACTAATAATTTTGTGTTCCGGTACGCCAGTTGCAATATGTGGATCCAAACTCTGCGGTTCAGTGCCATTACCCCAGTGCAATGTGCCGGTACGATTGCCTTGGGTAACATTATTTTCAGTGCTACCACAGCCAGTGAGTACAAGGACGCATAGCAGCACCAGCGCTAACAGGATAATATTTTGTGGTCTTGGAAAGGAGAGCGGCTCCATCGAGGAGATGTCCTTAGATTTTATTGTACGAACAAGGGCTACACATCAAGATGGTAAGTGTAAACAAGCTGGCTAGCAATGGGAAGAATATACCCTCAATAGGTATCATGGTTTTTTTTGATCAGTTTCTGCCTTAACAGACGCGCTATTGTTGCACTTATTGTGCAAACCTCGGATAATCCCGCGCGTTGATTTAATGGTGGCCCCCTTTGGTCCCCTCGCAACAGCCAGCCGCGAACCCCGCCAGGCCCGGAAGGGAGCAACGGTAGTGGTTACGCTGTGTGCCGAGGTGTGGCTACTGGGGGTCATCGCCATTAGCCCTTTCCGCGCTCCCGTTATCTCCCTATAATGCTTGTTTTACATCACAGCAGATGCAGCTATGAGTTACCAGGTTCTAGCCCGTAAATGGCGCCCGCGCTCTTTTGCCGAAATGGCAGGGCAGGAACATGTGTTGCAGGCATTGATCAATGCGCTGGACAACGACCGCTTGCATCATGCTTATCTGTTTACCGGCACCCGCGGTGTGGGTAAAACCACGATCGGTCGTATTCTATCGAAATGTCTAAACTGTGAGCAGGGTGTGAGCTCGGTACCCTGCGGAACCTGCGCCAGCTGTGTTGAAATCACTGAGGGGCGGTTTATTGATTTAATTGAGGTGGATGCTGCATCGCGCACCGGCGTCGATGATATGCGCGATCTGCTCGATAATGTGCAGTACGCGCCCTCAAGAGGGCGATACAAAATTTATCTTATTGACGAAGTGCATATGCTGTCCAAATCCAGCTTTGCCGCCTTGCTTAAGACTCTTGAAGAGCCGCCGCCCCATGTTAAATTCTTGTTTGCCACCACGGATCCGCAGAAACTGCCAATTACTGTATTGTCACGTTGCCTACAGTTTAATCTTAAAAATCTGAGCGCCGAGCGTATAACGCAACATCTGCAATTTGTTTTAGGTGAAGAGAAAGTACCCTTTGAGGAAGCGGCGCTCTGGTCGTTGGCGCGAGCAGCCGATGGCAGTATGCGCGATGCGCTCAGTCTGACCGACCAAGCCATTGGTCATGGTGGAGGGCAGATTAATGATGCTGAAGTCAGCGCCATGCTCGGTACTATCGAGCACGCCTATGTGGTTGATATTAGCAGAGCACTGGCTACCGGCACAGGGGAAGATGTGATGGCGGCCATTGCGCGGATGGCAGAGCAGTCTCCAGATTATGACTTGGCACTGGCAGACATATTGTCGATTTGGCATCAGGTGGCCATTTTACAGACCGTGCCCGAGGCGCTAGACAAAGGGGTAAGTCATTACTCTGAACTTTTGGATCTGGCGGCACTGACCAGCAAAGAAGATGTGCAACTGTTCTATCAAATCTGCTTGCTAGGACGTAAAGATTTACATCTAGCGCCAGATCTCAAGTCGGGTTTTGAAATGGTATTGTTGCGGGCGCTGGCGTTTCGTCCAGATGCCAATCCGATGACAAGGCAAGATACCCCGACCAGCGCTCCTCAGGAGGCGGAGCCTCCAGCAAAAAAGTCTGAAGGCACCATAACTGCGGGGGGAGCAGGTGAGGCTGTCCTCGAGCCCGCTGTGCCAGCGCCCCAAAGCCCGCCTCCGGCCAGTAATGTGCAGGACAGTGGCTCTGCCACAGCCACCGCGATGGTGGTTGAGGCAGTGCCGGTGGCCAAGCAACCCGCAGTTGAAAAAATCCCGCTAGAAGACTTTACCCCACAAAATTGGATCGATATTCGCAAGCAGCTGACTATCGGCGCGTCCTTAGGAGAAATTGCCAGCCATTGTCTATATCAGGGCCGTCAGGGTAATCAGTTGAGATTTCTGATCGATAGTGATGAAACCAGTCTCTATGATACCGCGCATCAGCAGAGTTTGGCTGAGGCGTTGTCGGACTATTTTGCCGAACAGCTGTCTGTCGAAATAACTTTCGGTGTGGCTGAACAGGAGACTCCTCGGGCCGCAGATATACGCGAGAAATCCGAACGCTTGGCCGAAGCAGTACAAACATTAAATTCGGACCCGTCAGTGGTGAAATTTAAACAGTTATTTGATGGCGACTTGGATGAAAAATCCGTTCGTCCTATAGATTAAATAGAGTTGAGGAATTGATGGATATTAATAATTTGATGAAACAGGCGCAGCAGATGCAGGAAAAAATGTCCGCGATGCAGGAGCAAGCGGCCAATGCTGAAGTCACGGGAGAATCGGGTGCGGGCATGGTGCAGGTGGTGATGACGGGTCGCCATGATGTGCGTAAAGTTACTTTGGACCCATCCTTGATGAGTGAAGATAAAGAGTTTCTCGAAGATTTGTTGGCAGCAGCGGTTAATGATGCGGTTCGAAAAGTTGAGGTGCAGAGTAAAGATGCGCTGAGTTCTCTGGCTGGTGGTATGGATCTTCCGTCAGGCTTTAAGATGCCATTTTAATAGCTAGGCGGATTTATTTTTGTACGGAAAAATAATAGATCAGTTGATTGATGCGCTGCGGGTATTGCCCGGTGTCGGTGCCAAGACGGCGCAACGTATGGCTTTGCAACTGTTAGAGCGGGATAAAGACGGTGCTGCTAGATTGGCAGAGGCGATTGTTGAGGCGGTAGAAAAAGTCGGTCGTTGCCGAGTTTGTCGCACGTTAACAGAGAATGATCTGTGTGAGATATGCAGTAACAGTCGCCGCAATAATGCACAGATCTGTGTAGTAGAAAATCCCGCCGACCTCTATGCGATAGAACAGGCGGGTAGCTTTCAAGGCAAGTACTTCGTATTGCTCGGACATCTCAGTCCTATCGATGGGATTGGTCCTGAGCAGTTGGGGATAGATCAATTGATCGAGCGTCTGATCAGTGATCAAGTCAGTGAGTTGATCTTAGCGACTAATCTCACGGTTGAAGGGGAGGCAACGGCACATTTTATTGCCGACAAAGCCAAGGCCCTAGGCGTTAGTGTTTCCCGGATTGCCTACGGTGTGCCTATGGGCGGTGAGTTAGAATATGTGGATGGCGGCACCTTGAATATGGCTCTGCAGAGCAGAAAGGCGTTGTAGATGAATCAGTGGATTGATAGCGACGCCAAGTTACATGAGATGTGCGAGCACTTGGCTGATGTTGTAAAGTTGGCGGTCGACACTGAATTTATTCGCACCGACACCTTCTACCCAAAAATAGCGCTAATTCAGATTTCCGACGGTGAGCAATGCTGGCTGATCGATGTATTAGCTATCGATGATTTTGCTCCTCTAAAAGCATTACTGGAAGACCCTCAAAAACTATTGATTTTTCATGCCTGTGCAGAGGACCTAGAAGTATTGGACTATGCCTTGAATATCTGCCCGGCATCGATTTTTGACACTCAAATAGCAGCGGGTATTACCAATATCGGTTACTGCATGGGGTATGCGAGACTGGTGCAAACCATGTTTGATGTCGAACTGGACAAACAGGAAACAAGATCCGATTGGCTTGCGCGCCCATTGACTGAACGCCAGTTAGAATACGCCGCGGTAGATGTGCAGTACCTTCATGCTATGGAGGAAATTCTCAGTCAGCGTTTGGCGGAACAACAGCGGACAGACTGGTTTACGGAAGAGACTATTGCATTGTTTGCCTTAGTCGAGGGGCGCAAGGATTACCATGATTATTATTTGCGGGTAAAAGGCGCTTGGCGTCTTGATGTGGCATCGCTGACTGTTCTCAATCGACTCTGTAATTGGCGTGAAGAGCGGGCGCGAATGTTGAATAAACCCCGCGCCCATATCATAAAAGATTCTGTGCTACTGGAATTGGCTAAACGTTTACCATCCACAAATTCGCAACTCTATGGTATCGATGATTGGCATCCTCGATCAGTGAAGCGATTGGGTTCTATGGTGCTACAGCAGATCCAACAGGCCAGTAATGATCGTCAAATAGCATTGATGCCTACACCACTGCCAAAAGCAGTAAACAGTCTTATGAAAGAGATGCGTCGTGCATTGTCTGGCGTTGCTGAGAGCATGAAAATCCCGCAAGAATTTTTGTGCAATAAAAAAGAACTGGAAGATATTTTGCGCAGTGCCATGGCAGGACAATGCATTTGGCCCGCTCGACTCACACAGGGCTGGCGTCATGCTGGCGTGCAACCCGCACTTCAGGCGGTGCTTAACGACAGTGAGCTATTATGACTACTGGCACAACAAAAAAAATTCTCTGCGATATTTATAAAGGCGATAAAAAGGATGAGATGTATCTCTATGTGCCTAAACAGGACGGATTGGTGAATGTGCCTGAGGCTCTGTTGCGTCAGTTTGGTGAGATGAGTCTAGTCACCACATTAGTGCTCACTGAATCACGCAAATTAGCACGAGCAGATATTGTTAAAGTGATGGCAGAACTCAATGACATTGGTTTCTATTTGCAAATGCCGCCCGCTAAATACGAACTTGAGACACAACATTAATTAGATATGACGCAATTTTGGCAGACAAAAAGTCTTGAACAGATGAATGCCGAGGAATGGGAGTTGCTCTGCGATGGCTGTGCTAAATGCTGTTTGGTAAAGCTGCAAGATGAAGATAATGATGATATTTTTTATACTAATGTCAGCTGCGAGTTGTTAGACACCGATAGCTGTCGATGTCGCGATTATGAAGGTCGACATAATGTTGTGGATGATTGCATTAAACTCGATAAAGACAATATTCACAGATTGTCATGGTTACCTAGCACTTGCTCCTACCGACTGATTGCTGCAGGAAAATCACTGCCTGAGTGGCATCATCTTATCAGTGGCTCTCGACAGACCTTGCATAGCTATGGCGCCTCGTTGCGAGGGCGGGTAATATCTGAACTCAATGTCAACGATGACGATATTGAAGACCATATAATTCATTGGGTTGATTGATTATGTACAGTGCTGAGAACTACTTATGGGGCTGGATAGCCTACTCTGCAG
>JASLVT010000005.1:15103-20148 GCA_030741175.1 Porticoccaceae bacterium | reverse complement strand
TCTCGATGAGTTGGATAAGCTATTCCTGCGCGGTCGGTAATGTCGATTGATAAATGTCATGGATAAGCCCCTCGCCATTAATTTGATGGGACCGACAGCGAGTGGTAAGACTGCCTTGGCCATAGAATTGCGCAAACATTTGCCTGTTGAGTTGATCAATGTAGATTCCACTCAAGTCTATTGTCAGCTTAATATCGGTAGCGCTAAGCCTGATGCTGACATCTTGGCGCGAGTACCTCATCGATTACTTGATATTCGTGATCCGGCTCAGAGCTATAGTGCTGCTGACTTTTTAGCCGATGCGCGGCGCGAAATGGCTGATATTTGCGCTTCAGGACGTATTCCACTCCTTGTGGGTGGCAGTATGATGTATTTCAAAGTGCTGTTGGAGGGACTTTCTAGGCTCCCTGCAGCTAATCAGCAGATTCGCGATACATTGGAACTGAGAGCTCAAAGGGATGGCTGGCCAAGTCTTTATGAGCAACTCGCTGAGGTTGATCCACAAACAGCTAGCCGTCTACATCCCAATCACTCTCATCGTATTCAGAGAGCATTAGAAGTTTATCTAGTTACGGGTACGCCGATGTCGGCGCTACAGACTGAATCGGTTGGTGGCTTATCGAAAGATTATAATTTTCGCCAAATTTCTCTAATCCCACAGAACCGCAAACTACTCCACAAGCGTATCGAACAGCGATTTCAGTCAATGATGGAGCTCGGTTTTGTGCGGGAAGTTGAGCAACTATACAATCGAGGTGATCTGCACATCAATCTACCGGCTATCCGTGCGGTAGGTTATAGGCAGTTATGGAATTACTGGGCTGGAGAGTACAGTTTGGAGGATGCAGTTAAAAAAGGCGTTGTTGCCACCCGTCAGCTCGCAAAACGGCAAATGACTTGGCTAAGGAACTGGTCTGGGGCCACTACAATAAATATTGACAATGAAAAGGAATTTTTCAGCATTAAAGAGATCTGTAAACAGAGCTTGCAAGTACTTAAATAGGTAACCATGTACTATAATAGGGAAAGAGCATAAGTGAGCTCTGATAATTTGCAATCCCGTTTTTATTTTTTTGCCACCTGTATTGTGGCGCCATTGAATTTTCAATATTAAGGAGTAGTACTATGTCGAAGGGGCATAACCTACAAGACCCTTTTCTTAATGTCTTAAGGAAAGAGCGCGTTCCGGTTTCTATTTTTCTCGTTAACGGTATCAAGTTGCAGGGACAGATTGAGTCTTTTGATCAGTTCGTAGTGCTGCTAAAAAACACCGTCAGTCAGATGGTGTATAAGCACGCTATCTCCACAGTTGTGCCGTCTCGAGCGGTTCGACTACCCGCCAGTAATGCATCTGGAGGGATGTCAGATGATGCTGATAATGCCGGTAACTATCGCGACGACAATTTCTAACAAAGGTGTCATTGTTTTTTGAGCGGCCGGATTTTGGCGAGCGCGCGGTTCTGGTCCATCTCAAGCTCAATAGCGAAACTGAACCTGAGGATCCTCGAGAATTCGAGGAGTTGGTGATTTCCGCCGGTGGCGACCCCGTTGAATTTTTAACGGGGTCGCGTCAAAGTCCTCACGCAAAATTTTTTGTCGGCACGGGCAAATTAGCTGAAATCTCAAGCGCTGTTCGCAGTTGTGACGCTGAGTTGGTGATCTTCAATCACAATCTATCCCCCAGTCAGGAGCGTAATCTGGAGGCCGAGCTAAAGTGTCGTGTTTTGGACAGAACTGGCCTGATTCTTGATATTTTTGCTCAGCGCGCACGTACACATGAGGGTAAATTGCAAGTTGAGCTAGCACAACTGCAACACTTGTCTTCAAGGTTGGTGCGTGGTTGGACGCATTTGGACAGAGAAAAAGGTGGTATAGGGATGCGCGGTCCGGGCGAGACGCAGCTCGAATCTGACCGGCGCATGGTCAGAGAGCGTATCCAGACGATTAAAAAGCGATTGGAAAAAGTTAGGAAGCAGCGTGGCCAAAGTCGTCGCTCTAGGGATAGGGCAGAAATCCCTATAGTGTCATTGGTGGGTTATACCAATGCGGGGAAATCGACGTTATTTAATAACTTGACCGATTCTGACGTATTTGCTGCTGATCAATTATTTGCCACCTTAGATCCGACCATGAGGCGTCTTGATATCCCTGAGCAGGGGTCGGTTATTTTTGCTGACACCGTGGGTTTTATCAGTCATCTGCCTCATCGCTTGGTTAATGCATTTAGGGCGACCTTAGAAGAGGCGGCCTCGGCTACGTTGCTACTACATGTGGTGGATGCTGCTGCCGAAGAGCGAAATATTAATATTGAGCGTGTGCAGGCGGTTCTCAAAGAAATTGGTGCTCATGAGTTGCCAACGCTAGTGGTTTACAACAAAATTGATCTATTGGATGATCCCTATGCCCGTATAGAGCGAGATGCCGATGGAACTCCGGAAGCTATCTGGCTCTCCGCGCAAACTGGGGAAGGGCTAAATTTATTGTTAGAGGCAGTGACCCAACGTTTACCTGGGGTGCAGTTACATAAGTATCTACAATTGCAACCCACTCAGGGAGCATTGCGGGCGGCACTTTACAATCACAAGGCGGTGGTATCTGAGAATATTGATGCTCAAGGCATGATTAATTTGGAAGTAAAGTTAGCGGAGAGTGATTTTTTACGCTTATTGAAGGTATCGGGGTTGAAAATGCAGGATTTGGTCACATTGTAATGACCTACCAATACACTTTTTAGCTCATTGCAACATTAACTACAATTTGGAGAATATTATGGCCTGGAATGAACCGGGTGGTGGCAGAGACCCTTGGGGCGGTAATCGCAATAATGATGGCCCGCCAGATCTTGATGAGGCATTGAAAAAGCTTAAAGATAAATTAGGCTCGTTTGGTGGTGGCTCTGGTTCAGAGGGTGGCGGTGGTAAGGGACTTTTTTTCATATCACTGTTTGTATTCGCTGTGCTCTGGGGCCTGTTGGGTGTTTATCAGGTCGATGAGAAAGAGCAAGCGGTTGTGCTCCGATTGGGTAAGTACCACGATACGTTAGGGTCAGGTTTGAAGTGGAATCCCCGAATTATAGACTCTGTTACCAGAGTACGCGTTACCGAAGAGCGGCAATATTCGGCTCGTGGTTTGATGTTGACGCAAGATGAAAATATCGTAGAGATTTCATTGACGGTGCAGTACAACATTGCCAATGCCAAGGACTTTGTACTGAATATTAAAGATCCAGAGACCAGTTTGAAGCACGCCACCGACAGTGCATTGCGCCATGTTGTGGGCGGCACAGGTTTGGACGGAGTTATCTCTACTGGTCGTGAACAGGTAGCTGAGGGTACAGCTCAGAAACTGCAGGACCTACTGGATGTCTACGGTAGTGGTATCAATGTGGTGAAAATCAATATTGAAGAGGCACGGCCACCGACAGAGGTTAAGGCGGCCTACGATGATGTAATCAAAGCGCGAGAGGATTTGGAGCGTCTAGTGAACGAGGCACAGGCTTATTCCAACGGTATTATTCCAGAAGCGCGTGGTCAGGCACAGCGTCTGCGGGAAGAAGCCAATGGTTACAAGTCACAGGTGGTGTCTAAATCTCAGGGTGAAGCCAAGCGCTTTACAAAGCTATTAGCTGAGTATAAAAAGGCTCCAGAAGTCACTCGAGAGCGTCTTTACATCGATGCAATTGAGCAGGTTATGACCAGTAGTAGCAAGGTTCTAATGGACACAGAGGGTGGAAATAATATGCTCTACCTTCCCCTTGATAAGATTGTGCAGCAGGGTGCATCTTCGCAAGCTCGCTCTTCGGAGAGCAGTGATCAAATGGTTGATCGTATTGCCAATGATGTGATTGAGAGATTACAGAGAAATGCAGAGAGAGTTCAATCGGAGAGACGACGATGAATAGATTAGTAACAACCTTTGGTCTGCTGATACTTCTTCTGGGTGCCGTGAATAGCACTGTTTATGTGATTAGCGAATTTGAGCGCGGTATCAAGTTACGGTTTGGTGAGTTAATTGAAGGTGATATACAGCCCGGTCTGCATTTCAAAATACCTTTTGTCGATGATGTGCGGATATTTGATGCTCGGATTCTGACTGTGGATGCGCAGCCAGCCAGCTTCTTTACCATTGAAAAGAAGCGTCTGATCGTAGATTCCTATGCCAAGTGGCGTATTTCTAATGTGGAAACCTACTACACCAAAACTGGTGGTGTGGAGTCGGTGGCGCAGAACCGTCTGGCTAATCGAGTAAACGATGGGCTGAGAAATCAGTTTGGTACGCGTACTCTCAATGAAGTGGTTTCTGGTGAGCGTGATTTGCTGATGAAGAATATTACCGAAGATCTCAACAGCACGGTTCTTGAAGAGCTGGGAATTGAGGTGGTAGATGTCCGAGTCAAGCGCATTGATCTGCCACAGGAAGTCAGTAGCCAGGTGTTCCGTCGTATGACCGCCGAGCGCGAGAAAGAAGCGCGAGAGCTGCGCTCAACTGGTAAAGAGAAAGCGGAAAAGATTCGTGCCTCTGCAGACCGCGAGCGCACTATCGAACTGGCCAATGCCTATCGTGATGCGGAAGAGTTGCGCGGTGAGGGTGATGCCGAAGCGGCGGCTATCTATGCTGATGCCTATCAGAGAGATCCGGAGTTCTACGCATTTATGCGTAGTCTCAATGCATACAAAACCTCCTTTGCAAACAAAGGAGATATACTGTTGGTCGAGCCAGATAGTGACTTCTTTAAATACCTTAACAAACAAAGCGCTAAATGAGTGTCCTGTGGCAGAGGTGGCTGTCTAGTTGATATCGTCAATTAGTGTAAAAACCTCTGCCACATTGAAGGCGAGTTTGTTAGAATTCTAAAACCGAGGAGACTCGGTTTTTTTATGCCGGATCTGAGGTGAATACAGATGCTCGAAGAAATAGTCAGAGCGTTGGGCTTGATGTTGGTATTTGAGGGCATTATCCCGTTTTTGTCGCCTAACCGTTGGCGCGATATGGCTGCGTCCTTAGCTAATGTAGATGATAGAGCTATGCGATCTGTTGGTTTGCTT
>JASLVT010000005.1:0-15006 GCA_030741175.1 Porticoccaceae bacterium | reverse complement strand
CCTGCTGATTTTTTGAGTTGTTTGGCCTTGAGCAAGGGGTTATTGTGAAAAATGTAGATCGTTGGTTGTTGCCAGATGGCGTCGATGAGGTGTTGCCAGAGCAGGCCCTAGTCGTCGAGCATCTCAGACGACAACTTCTCGATATCTATCACAATTGGGGCTACGATTTAGTTATCCCACCGATGGTCGAATTTACCGAATCACTGCTCAGCGGTTCTGGCTCTGACCTAGACTTGATGACTTTCCGAGTAACTGATCAACTCAGTGGTCGCATGATGGGTATTCGCGCTGATATCACGCCACAGACCGCCAGGATGGACGCCCATAGTTTGCGCCGAGAAGGTCCCACGCGCCTCTGTTATGCTGGAACAGTCCTGCACACGCGCCCTCGAGGTCCATTGGAATCTCGTACACCTATTTCGGTCGGCGTAGAGCTCTTTGGCGAGCCCACCTTGGCGGCAGATATTGAAGTTATTGAGTTATTTTTGCAAACGCTTCGAGTGTCTGGTGTTACTGATGTGCATCTGGATCTTGGTCATGTAGATATATTCCGCGGGCTGTTGGCTGAGGCAGATTTAGACAGCGATCAGGAAGCAGAGTTGTTTGAGCTATTGCAACGCAAGGCAACCGGCGAACTGGCCATCTGGATTGCTGATAATATTGGTGACAGTCAACTTGCCACTTGGTTAAATGCATTGCCGGGGTTAGCTGGTAGCGAAGAGGTGTTGGTGCGAGCTAAAACCGCATTAACCGGTGCGCCAATTGCTGTTTTACAAGCAATTGAACAGCTTGAAAGTATTGTCGAAGCACTCAAGGAATTTGAAGTTACCATCCATTTAGATCTGGGTGAAATGCCAGGCTACCACTATCACACAGGTGTTGTGTTTGCCGGCTATGTCCAGGGTTATGGTAAGGCCTTAGGTAATGGTGGTCGTTATGATCATGTTGGTGAGGCCTTTGGCCGTGCGCGCCCAGCAACGGGTTTTGCCTGTGATCTTAAATCGTTGGTCATTCAGGGGCGAGCTGATCAAAATGCTGTTGCAGGAATTTTCGTCTCGGCCAATAATGCGCCCGCATGGCGGGAGCAAGTGGCTTTATTGCGTAGTCAAGGCGAACGAGTGGTGCAGGGTTTTGTCGGCCAAAAAGTAAATTTTACTGAATTGAACTGTGATCGTGAGTTGATAGAGCAAGACGGTCAATTTGTAGTTAAAAAGTTGTCCTGACCTTTGCGGTTGGGTGGTGTAATTTTCTCGAGTAAGTGTTCTTATGGGTAAAAATGTCGTTATTCTTGGTTCCCAATGGGGGGACGAGGGCAAAGGTAAGATTGTCGATCTACTTACCGATAAAGCGTCTTTGGTGGCGCGCTTTCAAGGTGGTCATAACGCCGGTCACACTTTGGTTATTGATGGCGAGAAAACGGCACTACATCTTATCCCCTCAGGTATTTTGCGCGAGCATGTGACCTGTGTAATTGGCAATGGCGTCGTGTTGGCGCCAGATGCTCTCCTCAAAGAAATCAAAATGCTGGAAGAGCGTGGTGTAAAAGTACGCGATCGTTTAAAGGTGTCTGGATCTTGCCCATTGATTTTGAGCTTTCATATCGCTCTAGATCAGGCGCGTGAAGCCGCTCGGGGTAACGCTAAGATCGGTACTACTGGGCGGGGCATAGGGCCTGCTTACGAGGATAAAGTTGCGCGCCGCGGTTTGCGCCTGGGCGATTTAGCCAATATGGAGCGTTTTGCTGTAAAGTTAAAAGAGATTGTTGATTACCATAATTTTGCGTTGACGCAATACTATGGCGCGGATCCTGTCGACTTTGATCAGACGTTAGCCGATGCTCAACAATGGGCTGAGGCACTAATGCCTATGAAGGCAGACGTTACACAAATTTTGCATGATGCACGTGAGGCCGGTGAACATATTTTGTTTGAAGGTGCTCAAGGGTCATTGCTAGATATAGATCATGGCACCTATCCCTTTGTAACTTCATCTAATACCACAGCCGGCGGTACCGCTACAGGTACAGGGTTTGGACCGCTGTACCTTGATTATATTCTGGGTATCACCAAAGCCTACACAACAAGAGTTGGATCTGGTCCATTCCCTACTGAGTTGCACTGTGAAATTGGGCAGTATTTGGGTGAAAAAGGTCATGAATTTGGTACTACCACTGGACGCTCGAGACGCTGTGGTTGGTTCGATGCTGTCGCATTACGCCAAGCAGTGCGTATCAATAGTATTTCCGGTATTTGCCTTACCAAATTAGATGTTTTAGATGGTTTGGAGGAAGTGAAAATTTGTGTTGGCTATCGCAACGCTGAGGGCGATGATGCGGGTATCCCATCTCATGCAGATGACTTTGAATCAATTGTTCCACTGTACGAATCTATGCCCGGTTGGTCAGAGGTAACAGTGGGAGCTCAGCGCATTGAGGATCTGCCTCAAGCGGCGAGAAATTATATAAACCGTATCGAAGAATTAATTGGTGCGCCGGTAGATGTCGTCTCCACTGGTCCAGATCGTGTGGAAACAATCGTTTTGCGACACGCATTTGCTTAAATTTTAAAAATAAATTTTTCTTCTAAAAAAAATCGATTTATTACTCTAAATTGATTGTCTGATTTTTATAGCGGCCTTATTTTATCTGGGTTTGGCTGCTAAAAATCAAAAAATATTTTTCTATTTTTTCGGCGTTTTTTTTGCAAAATAAAAGCCGAAACAAGTCTGTTAGAACAAAAGCGTTTAAATTTTCTTGCGAAAACTTAGCAACTTAGGTACCTTCGTTTTGTAGCACTGAATAAAAACAAACGGGTTCCACGCCAGTTACGTTTTTTTGCAGGCGAGAGAAATCCGATACGTACGGGGTATTTATGCCGCGGTTTATGTATAAGGACAGTATTCGTTTAAGCTGTACGCGCCACTTAATCAGGGTGGCCAGCTCCTCTTTTTATCCAAGCAATTGCACCTCTCCCAATCAAGACACTAATGTCCACAGCGTTGTACGTTTCGTTAAGTTTGTGTCGAATAACAGGCTACAGCAGCCTTATTGGTCGCTAAGGACTGTGCATGGCTAACAATTATTCTACTGAGATCTGGCCGTTGGCAGTGTATTTTGGCATGGTTATTTTGCTTGTTATTACCATGTTAGTTTTCTCTTGGTTGCTGGGCCAGCGTCGTCGTGAAAAAGCCACTAATGACCCCTTTGAGTCAGGTGTTGTGTCGGTAGGTAACTCTCAGGTGCGTATTTCTGTGGAGTTTTATTTGGTTGCAATTTTCTTTGTCATCTTCGATTTGGAAACAGTATTTATATTCGCTTGGGCCGTCGCCTTTTTTGAATTGGGTTGGCAAGGCTATATGGCGATGTTGGTATTTATAGGCATATTGGCTTTGGCGCTCATTTATGAGTGGCGTTCTGGTGCCTTGGATTGGGGGAATAAGACACGTGTGGGTTTGCCCAAGGCTCAAGCAAAAGAAAAAGCGCGCAGAAGAATGGAGGGCAATGTATGAAATGGAGTTTGAGTCATCCGGACGCTGGCAATCAGATCGGTGGTGATGATTTTATTGAGGAGCAGGTAAAAAGAAATGTGGCTTTCGCAAAGCTTGAAGATTTGATTGCTTGGGGCCGTGCTCATTCATTGTGGCCATTTAATTTTGGACTCTCATGTTGCTATGTTGAGATGGCCACCTCTTTCACCAGTCGCCATGATATTGCTCGTTTTGGCTCTGAGGTTATTCGCGCCACACCGCGACAGGCTGATCTTATGGTTATCTCTGGAACATGCTTTTTAAAAATGGCACCTGTGGTCCAACGTTTATATGAGCAATTGCTTGAGCCCCGCTGGATTATTTCTATGGGTTCCTGTGCCAATTCAGGCGGTATGTACGATATTTATTCTGTGGTTCAAGGGGTAGATAAATTTATTCCTGTGGACGTCTATGTCCCCGGTTGTCCCCCTAGACCAGAAGCTCTAATGCAGGGACTGTTGATGTTACAAGAGTCGATTGGTAAGGAGAGACGACCTATTACTTGGGCTGCTGGTGATCAGACGGTAGTAAAGCCGCGAAAAATCAGCAAGCGCGATGAGTTAACCGCCGAGAGAATTCAGGCGACGGAATTAAGGGAACCAAAAAATACGTAGGGATATTCTTTTATTTACTTAAGGGGTATAAATGCAAGCGGCTGAAAATCTGGCGAATAGCCCGGTGGAAGAGAACTTGTACCGACAGTTCGGTGAGGATCTGTTTGTTGCTCAGCATTGTGCGGATCAGATACCCACGCTATGGGTTGATCGCAATCGCTTAATAGAGGTATTGGAATTCCTCAAGCCTAGTTTTTCCATGCTATACGATCTGTTTGCCATTGATGAGCGCACCAGAGTGCATCGCAATGGTCAGCCAGATGCCGACTACACTGTTGTTTATCAGTTACTATCGATGCAACGCAATGAGGATCTGCGCATCAAGGTTGCTTTGACTGCAACTGATTTAAGTGTACCTACTGCTACCTCCATTTGGCCTAATGCTAATTGGTATGAACGTGAAGCCTGGGATATGTTTGGTGTTGATTTTGTTGGCCACCCAAGTTTATTCCGTATTCTGCTGCCACCTACCTGGGAAGGCCATGCGTTGCGCAAAGATCATCCCGCCCGTGCGACAGAGATGGCGCCCTTCGAAATGGGTCCCGAGCGCGTTGCCAAAGAACAGGAGGCACTGCGATTTCGGCCAGAAGATTGGGGCATGAAAGCTGAGACAGATGACAGCGAATTTATGTTTCTTAATTTGGGTCCTAATCATCCCAGTGTTCATGGTGTATTTCGAATTGCCTTACAGCTAGATGGTGAGGTGATTGTCGATTCGGTTCCCGATATTGGTTATCACCATCGCGGTGCCGAAAAAATGGCAGAGCGCCAGACATGGCATAGTTATATTCCCTATTCTGATCGCATCGACTATCTCGGTGGTGTGATGAATAACTTAGCCTATGTGCAGTCAGTTGAAATGCTGGCCGGTATAGAAGTTCCGGAACGCGCCAAAGTTATCCGCATTATGCTTGCCGAACTTTTTCGAATCTCCAGTCATTTGGTGTTCTACGGAACCTTCGTTCAGGACGTTGGCCAGATGTCGCCAGTATTCTATATGTTTGTCGATCGCGAAAAACTGTTCGGTATTGTTGAGGCTATTACTGGTGGTCGTATGCATCCGGCTTGGTTTCGCATTGGTGGCGTGGCTCAGGATTTGCCTAATGGTTGGGATCGAATGATTCGAGAATTTCTTGATTATCTCCCAGCTCGGCTCGATCACTACGATAAGATGGCAATGCAAAATAAAATGCTCAAGGAGCGCACCGTAGGGATTGGTATCTACACTCAACAGGAGGCTTTGGATTGGGGTATTACTGGGCCCGGCCTTCGTGCGACAGGCAGTGACTGGGATATTCGCAAAAAGCGACCCTATGGTGGTTACGACCAATTCGAGTTCGATGTGCCTACTGCAGAGAATGGTGATTGCTACGATCGTGCAAAGTTGCGCATAGAGGAGATGCGACAGAGTCTCAAAATCATTCGCCAGTGTGTCGATAATATGCCCAGTGGTCCTTATAAAAGTGATCATGCTGCGACCACACCGCCACCTAAAGAGCGCACCATGGAGGATATTGAAACGCTGATTCATCATTTTTTAAATGTGAGTTGGGGGCCGGTTATTCCGGAGGGTGAAGCCTCAGTAATGATAGAGGCGACCAAGGGTATTAATAGCTATCATTTGATCAGTGATCGCAGTACCAATTCCTACCGCACCAGAATTCGCACACCCTCTTTCCCTCATCTGCAACAAATTCCACTTATTAGCAAAGGTCTGATGATTCCGGATTTGATTGCCATTATTGCGAGTATCGATTTTGTTATGGCGGATGTCGACCGATGAGTAAAAAGCAAATAATACAGAGCGATATGAGTAGCCTGTTAAGCGCAGAAGAAATTGCCGAGATTGATGCTGAGCTGGCTCATGTTCCCTACAAATCTGGCGCTGCTATTGATGCGCTCAAGATTGTGCAGGCAAAGCGTGGCTGGGTGTCCGATGAATGCCTGCGAGGTATTGCTCGGCATTTAGAGATGTCTGACGAAGAGTTGGAGGGGGTAGCGACTTTTTATAATTTAATCTATCGCCGACCTGTAGGAGAGAAGGTTATTTTGTTCTGCGATAGCGTGAGTTGTTGGATTAGTGGCTGTGATGACATTAAGACTGCTATTTCTCAACGCTTGGGTATTGACTACGGTGAGACCACCAGTGACAACAGTTACACGCTGCTACCTGTTCCTTGCCTCGGTGCCTGTGATCGCGCACCAGTGATGATGATCGGTGATGAACTTGTCACTCATATTGATGATGAAAAAGTCACCGCGTTATTTGGTAAGGCTATAAGGAGGGCGGAGGAGTAATGGAAAAAGTACTCACACGCAATATTGGCCTTGATCAGAAGCCGACAAATTTGCAGGCCTATGAGGCCAGTGGTGGCTATCAAGGACTGCGTAAAGCTTTGGCTGAACTGTCGCCTAAAGATTGTCAGGATATAGTGAGCGATTCGAATTTGCGTGGTCGTGGTGGTGCTGGTTTTCCTACCGGAATGAAGTGGAGCTTTGTGCCTGCAGATGAACAATGCACACCTGGGCATAAATACTTGGTGTGCAATGCGGATGAGATGGAGCCCGGAACTTTTAAAGACCGCTTGTTAATGGAATGTGATCCCCATCAACTCATTGAGGGCATGATCTTGGCGGCCTATACCATCGGCGCGGATATCTCCTATATCTTTATACGTGGTGAATATATTGTCGCTACCCAGCGATTGCGAGACGCGCTGCAGGAATGTTACGCCGCAGGATTATTGGGAAATAATATTCTTGGTAGTAGTTTCAGTCTTGATATGTATGTGCATCCCAGTGCTGGTCGTTATATTTGCGGTGAAGAGACTGCATTGATCAATGCCCTTGAGGGTAAGCGTGCCAACCCGCGAGCTAAGCCACCATTTCCTCAAGTTAGCGGGCTCTGGGGGCGACCCACCATCGTTAATAATGTCGAAACTCTATGCAATATTCCCCATATTATTGATCGCGGTGCGGACTGGTATAAGACGCTGGGTATTGGCGAGGATGCTGGAACCAAACTGTTTGGTGTCAGCGGCAAAGTTAATAATCCCGGTTGTTGGGAACTGCCCATGGGTACCCCGATCCGAGAGATTATCGAGGAGCATGCTGGCGGTATGCAGGAGGGATATCAACTGAAAGGCTTCCTGCCCGGTGGTGGTTCGACGGATTTTTTGACTTCGGATCATCTCGATCTGGCGATGGACTACAACGTGATTGGTGCTGCTGGGAGTCGAATGGGTACAGGCACCATGATTATTCTTGACGACCGAACCTGCCCGGTGGCAATGGTGCTTAATCTAATTCGTTTCTTTGCGCATGAGTCCTGTGGTTTTTGTACGCCCTGTCGGGATGGCCTGCCTTGGTCTCGTCAGGTGTTGCAGGATATTGAGGAGGGACGTGGGCAACCTGAAGATTTAGAGACCTTAGCCTATCAGGTCAGTTATATAGGGGCGATTGGTAATACGCACTGTGCTCTGGCGCCAGGTGCCATGGAGCCCCTACAGAGCGCATTAAAATATTTTTACGATGACTTTAAGCAGCATATTAGTAATGGCCGCTGCCCCTATCATTAGCAGAGTGTAGATTATGCCAACTATATTTATTGATGGTCAGGAACTGGAAGTTAACGAGGGTGAAAATGTTCTCGAGGCCTGCTTGAACGCAGGTTTAGATTTACCCTATTTTTGTTGGCATCCGGCCATGGGGTCGATTGGTTCCTGCCGCCAATGTGCGTTGGTGCAATATCAGAATGAGGAGGATAGTCGCGGGCGTATTATTATGGGCTGCATGACCCCTGTTACAGAGGGTGCTCGGTTTTCACTCAACGCACAAAATGCGACACAATTCCGTGAGGCGGTGGTTGAATCCTTGATGCTCAATCATCCCCATGATTGTCCAGTTTGTGCTGAGGGAGGCGAGTGCCATCTACAGGACATGACGGTAATGGTGGGACATAGAGACCGTCGCTATACGGGTAAAAAGAATACATACCGCAATCAATATCTAGGGCCACTGATTCATCACGAAATGAATCGCTGTATTACTTGCTACCGCTGTGAGCGCTACTACAAAGATTATGCCGGTGGTAAGGATTTAGGCGCTCAGGCTTCGCATGACCATCTGTATTTCGGTCGCCATGAAGAGGGACTGTTAGAGAGCGAGTTTAGTGGCAACTTGGTTGAGGTCTGTCCCACCGGTGTGTTCACCGATAAACCCTTCTTAAAACAGTACAGCCGTAAATGGGATTTGCAATCAGCGCCTTCGATCTGCACTGGTTGCGCCGTAGGTTGCAATATCGCGCCCGGTGAGCGCTATGGAAAGCTAAAGCGCGTACACAACAGATACAACCATGAAGTCAATGGTTACTTTCTCTGTGATCGAGGACGTTTTGGTAGTGGCTATGTAAATAGCGATAGTCGATTGGATTACGCTGGTATTAAAGCGGCTGATGGCAGTTTTATGGCTGTGCCTCAGCAACAGGCATTAGATACAGTAGCGGACTGGATAAAGGGTAAGAATGTTGCTGCTATCGGTTCACCGAGAGCATCGGTGGAGGCTAATTATCTGTTGCGTGAACTGGTAGGCGATAAACAATTTAACGCAGGGTTTTCCGATAGCGAAGCACAGTTAATGGCCGCTATCCGACAGATACTAAAAACCACCAAAGCACTGAACCCGAGTATAAAGCATATAGAATCCGCTGATGCCATTTTAATCTTGGGAGAAGATGTCACCAACACAGCGCCGCGAGTGGCTCTGGCTCTGCGCCAGGCGATTAGGAATAAGTCATACCAGTTAGCAGAGCAGATGGGCTTGCCTAAATGGCAGGATGCTGCGGTGCGCAATCTGGCGCAGGATCAGCGATCCCCAATGATTATTGTCTCTGCGATGGACACTAGGCTGGATGATGTTGCCAGTCATTGTCTGTCCATGGCACCTGACAAGATTGCTGAATTTGGTGTGGCTATAGTCGAGGCAATGGCGGGCGAGTCGACCTCTAACAAGCAGGCCATTAAGGTCGCTGAAATTCTGCAGTCGGCAAAGAACCCCTTGATTGTCAGTGGCGCCAGTATGCAACACTGGGATATTGTCAACTGTGCTGTGGCCATTGCTGAGTCTCTGTGCAGTAAGAAAACCAGTGCTATGTTGAGCCTTTGCGTCAACGAGGCTAATAGTATTGGCTCCGCATTATTGATGCCGGAAGAGGGTCCTTCACTGGCGCAACTAATCGATAACAGCCCAGAGGTGTTGTTGGTCATGGAAAACGATCTGGAGCGCCGCTTGACTAAACAGCAGATGCAACAACTGATGGCTGACGGCACTCAGGTTATCAGCATGGATATTTTAGAAAATGCCACTCTGGGCGCCTCGGATCTGGTCTTGCCTGTGGCGTCTTATGCTGAATCTCAAGGTACATTGGTCAATATGGAAGGCCGTGCGCAACGTCATTTCCCAGTTTTCGAACCGTCGGCAGAACGTCTATCCAGCTGGCAGTGGTTATTAAAAATTGGTGCCGCAATAGGGCACAAAAAAATATCCAAGTTGCAGGATTTTGATCAGGTGGTCGCAGCCTGTGCAAAAAGTCATGCAGATTTTGCGGAATTAACCAAGGCGGCTCCCGATAACTCGTTTCGTGATCGTGGACTGAAAATTCCTCGCCAAACGCATCGATACAGTGGTCGGACGGCGATGAATGCGGGGGTCAATGTGCATGAACCCCAGCAACCTCATGATAATGAATCTCCCTTGGCCTACAGTATGGAGGGACTCAATCGCGATCAGCCGGCTTCACTCACTCCCTATGTCTGGTCTCCAGGGTGGAATTCGAATCAGTCATTGCAGAAGTTCCAAGCTGAGGTCGATGGCCCACTAAAAGGCGGTACCGCCGGTCAGCGACTGATCGCTTCGACCGGTAAAGGCGCGACTAAAAAGGCGACTCTTGCGGCAGTCGAGATGCGAGCCAAACACTGGCAGTTGGTGCCGATGCATCGCGTACATGGATCTGATGAGCTGTCGGTTCACACAGATGAAATTGCGCAATTAGCGGGTATTGGCTTTGTTGCTCTGGGGGTGGCGGTCGCCGAGAAGTTGGGTGTCACAGAGGGTGATGGTGTGGTTGTTGCCACAGCCGATACTGAGGTTAGGTTAGAGGTGTGTATCCTCAGCCGTGTGGCTAAAAACTGTATCGGTTATAGCGCCGGGTATAAGGAAACCTTGGCGCTAGAGGCCGGTAGTTTGGCAACTTTATCTGTGGCGGAAAATTGGCAACGTCGCCAACCACAAATGATTGCAACGGATAAAGTCGCAACAAGTCCTGTCATCGGCGAAGGAGACTCTGCGCATGTCTGAGCAAATGTTTCCGGTTCTTTTAGCGCTGGCCATTCTTTTGGGCGGTGTTGCTGGCGCAGCAGTGTTGACCTGGTGGGAGCGTCGCTTATTGGGCTTTTGGCAAGATCGCTATGGCCCAAATCGTTTGGGTCCCTTTGGTATTGGTCAGGTGATAGCCGATATGATTAAGCTGCTTACCAAGGATGATTGGGTTCCTCCTTTTGCTGACCGGGTCGTCTTTATCTTTGCGCCGACCGCTATTGTGGTGGCTATGATGATGGGTTTCGCGGTGGTTCCTTTTGCGCCTGACCTGATGATAATCGATGTAAATATCGGTCTATTATTTTTCCTCGGTATGACCTCCCTCGCGGTCTACTCGGTGCTCTTGGGTGGGTTGGCATCGAATAATAAATACGCGCTTCTGGGTGGCCTGCGCTCGGCGGCGCAGATGGTTAGTTACGAAGTATTCATGGGCTTATCATTGATGGGCGTGGTGATGATATCTGGAAGCTTTAGCCTAGTTGATATTGTCGCGGCGCAAACCAATGTGTGGTTTTGCTTCTCCCAAGTGCTGGGGTTGTTGGTGTTTGTGATCGCAGGTATTGCCGAGAGCCACCGCTTGCCTTTCGATTTACCCGAGGCAGAGCATGAATTGACTGCCGGCTTTCACACTGAATATGGCGGCATGAAATTCGCTATGTTTATGCTTGGCGAGTATCTCGGTTTGATGCTGATCTCATGCATGATTGTCACCCTGTTTTTCGGTGGTTGGCTTGGACCCGCCTTTATCGGCCACTGGTTGCCGCCCTTGGCGTGGTTTGCGCTAAAGGTTCTGTTAGTAATTAATTTCTTTGTGCTGTTGCGAGCGGCTATTCCTCGACCCAGATATGACCAATTGATGTCATTGGGCTGGAAAGTGATGTTGCCAATAACGCTGGTTAATTTAGTGATTACCGGTGCTGTGTTGCTGTGGATGGAGGGTGGATTCTAATGTTAAGTGAACTGCGCACTATGTGGGAAATCTTTAAACATAGCTTCACTAGGGCAGATACCGTGGAGTACCCAGAGGAAATGCCATATTTGGCGCCACGCTATCGTGGGCGCATTGTCTTAACACGGGATCCCGATGGTGAGGAGCGTTGTGTAGCCTGTAATCTTTGCGCTGCCGTTTGTCCCGTAGACTGTATTGCTCTGCAAAAAGATACTCGCGAGGACGGGACTTGGTATCCCGAGTTTTTTAGAATTAATTTTTCTCGCTGCATTATGTGCGGTATGTGTGAAGAGGCCTGTCCTACCTACGCTATCCAATTAACCCCAGACTTCGAGATGTGTGAATACGATCGTCAGAATATGGTTTATGAGAAAGAGAACCTGCTGATTAATGGCGTCGGCAAGTATCCGGATTACAATTTTTATCGTGTCTCAGGCGTGCAGACTGGTTTTAAGGATAAGGGTGAAGCAAAGAATGAGGCTGCACCGATTGATACCAAGAGTTTATTGCCATGAGAAATAATCATTGCTCAACTCACCGCAAACCAAAAACTATCTGGGCTTTTTCAATAGCACTCCAATATTGCTGCTTTTCTTTGTTGGTAGGGGATCAATATTATGCTTGAGATCATCTTGTTTTACATAGCAGCATCCATTGCATTAATTGCCACTGTGTTGGCGATGACAAGAGCTAATGCAATTCACGCCCTTATCTACCTTATTGTCTCTCTGCTAGCCGTAGCGGTAATTTTCTTTCTGATTGGTGCGCCCTTTGCAGCGGCACTTGAAATTGTTATTTACGCGGGCGCCATTATGGTGCTGTTTGTGTTCGTGATAATGATGCTCAATTTGGGTGAAGAGGGTGATGCGCGTGAAAGGGGCTTGTTGCAACCGAAGATATGGGCTGGACCGACACTGCTATCACTGATGTTGTTCGCGGAATTGCTGTATATGATTTCGACCATTGAAGGGCCTGTGTCAATGCAAGTGGTTACTGCAAAGGACGTCGGCTTGGCACTATTTGGTCCCTACGTATTGGCGGTAGAGATTGCTGCAATGCTATTACTGGCAGGGCTGGTGGGTTCCTATCATCTTGGTCGCCGCTACCTAGAGCGAGAGGTGTAGGCTATGGATGGCTTAAATATACCGCTCAACCATATTTTACTGGTCTCCACTTTGTTATTCAGTATTGGGCTACTGGGCCTAATGATCCGGCGCAATATTATTTTTATTTTGATGTCCCTTGAGGTAATGCTCAATGCCGCCGCGCTGGCATTTGTAGCAGCGGGTGCTCACTGGGGCCAGCCCGATGGACAGATTGTCTTTATGTTAATTCTCAGTGTCGCCGCAGCGGAGGTCGCGGTGGGCTTGGGGCTTGTATTACAGGTTCAGCGACGCTTTAAGACGCTGGATATGGATAGTGCCGATAGGATGAGAGGTTAATCATGGCTGCAATGATTGGCTTGGTGCCACTGATACCATTGCTCAGTTCAATTGTACTGATGTTGACCTATGCTGTATTGCCGCGCTTATTGATCGGAGTACTAGGCGTGGGTTCAGTCGCTGCCGCGGCAATATTGACCCTGTTGATTGGTATGGACTTTCTGGCTGATCCGCAACCATTTCAGTTGGTCCTATGGACTTGGATGCAGGTGGGTAATTTTAGTCCCGGTATTTCATTTTACTTTGATGGCCTGACATTGGTGATGATGTCGGTGATTACTGGCGTGGGCTTTTTAATCCATCTTTTCTCCACCGAATTTATGGAGCAGGATGCCAGTTACGCACGCTATTTTGCTTATCTTAATATGTTTGTCGCTGCCATGCTGATATTAGTGATGGCAGATAATTTATTGCTGCTCTACCTCGGTTGGGAAGGAGTAGGCGTCTGCAGTTACCTATTGGTTGGATTTTGGTATCAGAACAGTGCTAATGGTCAGGCCGCGCGCAAAGCCTTTGTGGTGACGCGTATAGGTGATACGGCAATGGCGCTGGGGTTATTTTTACTATTTACCGAATTGGGCACCTTAGAAATTCAACCAATGTTGGCGATGGCCAATCAACAGTGGCAGCTCGGTGATATGCTTCCATTGATTGCCTGTCTGTTGTTACTGGGTGGTGCCGTCGGCAAGTCGGCGCAGCTACCATTGCATACTTGGCTGCCTGATGCCATGGCGGGTCCGACACCGGTCAGCGCACTAATTCATGCAGCGACCATGGTAACAGCGGGCGTTTACTTGATCGCTCGAACGCATGACTTATTTTTATTGGCGCCGACAGCCATGATGGTGGTGGCGTTCATTGGGCTAGCAACCTCATTGATGGCCGCTTTTACTGCGCTAATGCAGTCGGATATCAAGCGTATTCTCGCTTATTCAACTATCAGTCAGATTGGGTATATGTTTTTAGCACTTGGCGTTGGCGCATGGACTGCTGGCATTTTCCATTTAATGACTCATGCATTCTTCAAAGCGCTTCTATTTTTGGGGTCGGGTGCCATTATTCACTATCTGCATCACGAGCATGATATTTTCAAGATGGGCGGACTGCGCAAAAAAATGCCCATTACCTTTTGGAGTTTTCTAATTGGTTCTGCCGCGCTGGCGGCATTGCCGATGACATCAGGATTCTTTAGTAAGGATCAGATTTTGCTACAGGCGTATCAGCTGCCGCAACTCGGGCCTTGGTTATGGTTGGGCGGATTACTGGGGGCGTTGCTCACTGCAATCTACAGTTTCCGATTGGTTTTTGTAGTGTTTTTTGGTCAGGCTAAAACTGAACCCAGTGGCGATGTGGGCTGGCGCATGGGCGTACCTCTAATCCTGCTGTGTGCACTGGCTATGCTGGGTGGCTATTTTGTGATTCCTGTGGCCGATGTTTTCCCAATTGCGAGCACTGATCACCCTGCCCACTGGGTGGAATATGTGTCCATCGCAACACCAGTGCTCGGCCTGTTGTTAGCCTATCTTCTGTTTTACAGCAAACAACTCAATATGGATGGGTTAATCAATTCGTCTGTAGGTCAAGTCCTGAGAGGTTTTTGGTTGAGTGGATGGCGGATTGATTGGCTCTATGATTTGGTCTTTGTAAAGCCCTATACCATGTTATCTGGGTTAATGAAAAATGAGCCTGTCGATGGTTTTTATGGTTTGGTTATAGCGATTAATCAAACCTTTAATTATTGGGGAATGCGTTCTCAAACGGGCCGCATGCGTTGGTATATTGGCAGCATGGTTTTTGGCCTTATTCTGCTGCTGACGTTGGCGCTGCAGATTCCGGCGGAGGCACTATAAATGGTCATGGTCAACCTGATACTGATATTGCTGATCGGTGGTGTGCTAGCCATGCTGTCAGAGCGCCTCGGCGAGACCGTGCCCCGTGGTGTGGCATTAACCGTGATCTTGGTGGATATTGCCTATTTGATATCCGAGTTGTCAGGGCTATCGACAATAACACAGTTGCAGGCGCCTCTACCCAGTGACCCAAGCACCTGGTTAATGCATTTCAAGGCCGAGTGGATACCCAGTTTTGGTATTAGTATTGA
>JASLVT010000059.1 GCA_030741175.1 Porticoccaceae bacterium | reverse complement strand
CCGGCCATAATCTGCCAGACCCACTTTCTCTAAATCTAACGAATGAATGGCCACCAGAACACGATTCATCTCGTCATACATCTGCGCCCGCCCTGCATTAGTGGGTATATCTTCTAATGCTGAGGACCAATGCACATTGCCATCGCAGAATTCCATAATATAGAACATAGATCCAATCACCTGTGGGTCCTCACAGAGGTGGTAGACCTTCGCCACTGGCACATCGGTGTCCGCCAAGGCGGCGAGCACACGATATTCCCGATCCACCGCATGGGCAGACTTAAGCAACTTACCCGGCGGTTGGCGACGCAACACGTAACTCCCAGAAGCAGCTTCAATTTTAAAGGTGGGGTTAGACTGACCGCCGGCAAATTTGCTTGCCTTTAGCGGCCCACTAAAACCATCAATATTGGCTTCCAAATACTTGGCCAATACTACTTCATCTAATGTATCTACTTGAGACATAGTCAGTTCTTATTGTTGAGTTATCGGAATCAATTATAAGCTTGCTAAGCGCTGGTTAATCAAGCTATCTGCTTCAGCCATAATTCGGTCAATTAACTCCTGCACCGTTGGCACATCATTAATCAGACCGGCAACCATACCACAGGACCAAGCACCGGCATCCATATCGCCCTCTTGCATAATTCGTGGGTAGACACCCGCCACTTCAGGCAGAATATCTTCAAACTTAATATCAGCACCCAGCGCTTTTTCTTTCTCTAGCAAACGTTCAACTGCCGAATTGGCCAGCACTCGCTCAGTGTTGCGCAATGGCCGCATAACTAAACGCGTATCCAATTCAGACGCGGCTAAAATCGCGGCTTTTACATTGTCATGCACAGGCGCTTCTTTGGTGGCAATAAAACGCGTACCCATATTCATACCCTCAGCACCCATCGCAAGCGAGGCCACCAAACTGCGAGCATCGGCCATACCACCTGAGGATACAAATGGAATAGTCAATTCATCGGCAGCCCTAGGCAATAAGATAAAATTGGGAATATCATCCTCACCCGGATGGCCACCACATTCGAAGCCGTCCACAGACACTGCATCACAGCCAACTTTCTCAGCTTTCAGGGCATGGCGTACCGCAGTGCATTTATGGATCACCTTGATACCGGCTTCTTTGAGCATCGGCATATAGGGTGCAGGGTTATTACCCGCAGTCTCAACAACCTTAACGTCCGCATCAATTACCGCCTGAATCAATCCAGGGTAGTCCGGCGGTGTTAACGAGGGAAGAAATGTAATATTTACACCGAAGGGCTTATCAGTCATGGTTTTGCATCGGGCTATTTCTGCGGCGAGCTTTTCCGGTGTACCCTGAGTCAAGCCAGTGATAATACCGAGACCACCCGCATTGGATACCGCTGCAGCCAGCTCGGCCAAACCCACATGGTGCATTCCACCTTGAATAATCGGATGCTCAATACCTAACATCTCTGTAATACGTGTTTTCATTTTCTATCCCTCGATTTATTAATTATTTAAAAGATTTACCCTGCTCTGCCAATGACACCAACAATGGACTTGGCGCCCAGAAATCATCACCGGTGGTTTCATGATAGTGACGAATTTTGGCCAGCACTTTATCCAACCCAATACTGTTGGCGTAGTGCATAGGGCCACCGCGGTAGACGGGCCAGCCATAGCCGTAGACATAGACCACATCGATATCACTAGCGCGGACGGCTATCCCCTCATCTAAAATTTTCGCGCCCTCATTGATCATGGGAAGCAAGCAGCGATCTAGCACGTCTTCATCCGAAATCTGGCCGCGCTCAATACCCTGAGACGCCGCAATTTCGGCTAACAATTCTGCAGTCACTGCGGCGGGAGTTGGCTGGCGTTTTTCATCATAATCATAAAAACCTGCGCCGGTCTTCTGGCCATAACGCCCGAGATCGCAGAGACGATCCTTGACATCGGCAGGGTTAGAATTGTTCTTGTCCCAACCCAGATCCAAGCCCGCAAGATCACCCATTTGGAATGCACCCATAGGGAAGCCAAAATCAAAGAGCACCTTGTCCACCTGTTCAATCGGCGCACCTTCAAGTGCTAACCTAGTCGCCTCATGCTGACGCATAAATAAAATGCGGTTGCCGACAAAGCCCATGCAAACACCCACGAGAACCGCGACTTTGCGAATACGTTTCGCCAGTGACATACTGGTTTTAATCACCGCATCGGCGGTCTTTTCACCACGTACCACTTCGAGTAACTTCATCACATTGGCGGGCGAGAAGAAATGCAGACCAATTACAGATTCAGGTCGGCTAGTCACTGAGGCTATTTCATTGATATCCAGAGCCGATGTATTTGAGGCGAGAATAGCACCCTGCTTAGCAATCCCATCAAGACGGGTGAAGATATCTTTTTTCACCGCCATATTCTCAAATACAGCCTCAATAATTAGATCGCAGTCGGCGAGATCTGCCATATCCAAACTGCCCTGAATCAAGTCACAGCGCTGTTCTACCGCCTCTTCAGTTAAACGGCCTTTCCGTGCGGTGCTCTCATAGTTCTTGCGAATAGTCGCCAAGCCACGATCCAGTGCCTCCTGATTAGTCTCCACAATAGTCACTGGCATACCAACATTAGCGAAATTCATGGAGATACCACCACCCATTAAGCCACCGCCGATAACGCCCACTTTAGCGATGGGAATTTCTTCCACATCCTTCGACAGACCGGGCACCTTGCCCGCCTCGCGCTCAGAGAAAAAGAAGTACTGCTGTGCCTTGGATTGAGGCCCTGCCATGAGTTCCATAAACAACTTGCCTTCGGTTTTTATCCCCTCGTCAAAGGGTTGATTTACCGCGGCCTCAATACAGCGAATATTGTATTCTGGCGCCAAAAATCCCCGGGTCTTGCGCGCCAGCATTTTGCGTGTGGCAGCAAAAACTTCCGGGTTATCTTTGGCACTCTGCAGTTTGTCATCATTATCTCTCACCCTTGGGTGACTACCGCCCTGTGCAGCTTTCTCTTTGGCAAAGGCCAATGCCTCGGCACGCAAGTCGCCGTCTACTAATTTGTCGACAAGACCAAACTGCAATGCCTCAGCGGCGCCAATCGGCACACCAGAGGTGACCATTGCCAAGGTCTTTTCAACGCCCACTACACGCGGTAGTCGCTGGGTGCCACCGGCACCGGGCAACAAACCGAGATTGACTTCTGGCAAACCGAACTTTGCGCTAGGCACAGCGACTCGATAATGACAGCACAGCGCCGTCTCTAGACCACCACCTAATGCTGTACCGTGAATAGCGGCAATAATCGGTTTGGATGAATCATCCATGGTTGATAACACCGCATGAAAATTAGGCTCTTTAGGCGCCGAGGCAAACTCAGAAATATCAGCGCCAGCAATAAAGGTGCGGCCTTCACAGAAGAGCATGATAGCCTGCGCTGAATCATCCGCTAATGCCTTCTCCACGCCCTCTTTAAGCCCTTGCCGGACTCCTTGGCTCAAAGCATTGACGGGTGGATTATTGAGAGTCAAGACAGCAACTCCCTCCTCGACGTTATAATCAACCATAGATGTTAGTGCGACCATAGTGCTCCCTCTAATTGTGTGCTCAATATTGTTTTGGCATTGATTATGCCAAATATAATGATAGAATCAAATTAAAAAATAAGCATCTATGGTAACCCAACCCAAGAGCGCATACCTCTTACAATAGTGACTATCGGGTTGCGAAATATATAACAGCCCCATCGGTAAACTAACCACAGTGAGTTACAAAAAAAATTGAGGAAAAATCATGACCACGAGACTAAAACTATGGCTATCAAGTGCCTCGATCTATGCTCTATTTGTCTTCTGGTACACCGACTTCTCCGGCCCCATAAGTGATGCTGAGGTGAATCAATTCGTCACCACTCTCAGCGAACGAGGTACTGCCCCCGAGACTATTGCTAATCTTGAGCGGTTTTTCCGCAATGATAGCGGTCGCCAATTTCTCATGGTTAACAATATAGAGATGAATCAACAGCCCGTTATTATCGAGGGAGCAACTTCTGCAAAATCCGCCGATCAGTTGATGGGTAAGTATATGACGCACATGTTCCCAGAGTTATTAAAACGCGCTAGCCATCCAGTGATCTTCGGATACGCAGTTCACAGCGCGGTGGATATTACGGGTATTGAACAGGCTGAAAAAATGGCAGTTTGGTCGGACGGGGCATTATTTCGCTACCGTAGTCGTCGCGCTCTTATGGAGATTGTGGCCAATCCAGATCTTCAAGATAGCCATCAGTTCAAGCTCGCGGCATTAAGCAAAACCATCGCCTACCCCATAGAAACGCAGCTTTATTTGGGCGATATGCGGGTACTTTTGGGGCTGGTTCTGCTAAGCCTAACCGCACTTTTTGATAACATCAGATTAGCGCGGCAGAGTAAACGCTAAACCCAGACCTCAAGATTATCTCGCTGCTCTATGCGTCTATCGAGTCGCGTGGTTAATAGTGCCTCTAAGCCGCAGGATTGCAACAGGGACTCAATAGCGGCGCGGTCTTGATCCGCACAGGTCTGATAGAAATCCTGTACCTGTTGCAATTGAAAAAATCGATAGGGTTGAGCGCCAGTCTCAAGTGACTGGCCTCGCACCACAAATCGGCACTTGCTATCGTTTTTGCCTAAATATCGGCTGGCACGTTCACCGCTGGGTACCGAGTTTTCAGCCAGCCAGTCATTGATAGAATTTGCCGCTGCTAGGGTTTCCGGCACTAAATCCTCAGCAATAACCCGCAACACCGCAAGTAATGTCTCAGGTACCTGATCATCAGCTAGATAATCAGAGCCCGCCTGATAGTACTCTGATGCATCCTGATGCACACGATTCATACGCTCGACCCAGCGATAAACATGCAACGCCTGCTGCTGCATTATGCGCAATGGTTTGGGATCGCGACCCAGATGCGCGTAGAGTGGCGCCAACAGACCGAAATCACCAATGCATGGTTTCCAACCGAGAAGATAAGGATACTGCTGAAAGTGCTTATCCAATGCCAGCAAGAACTCCATATAGAGTGTCTCGACTAGATCAATACTGTCATCATTGACACCAAATATCATCGCTGCATAGCGCATCTTGTCCATCATATACTGAGTTTTTGCCTCGCGATCTGGGTGCTCGCGCTGGGCGTTATAAAAATGGTAATGCAAAAAAGCTAGATTCTCTTCGGGGAAGTTCCAACGATAATGCATCGCAGGTCGCAGCAACCCCTCGGCACCGATCAGGTCAAAAAGACCACTCACAACACGCTGTTGCGGTGTTTTTGGCTGACAGGGACGACCGTTACGCGACTCAAAATACTCGATAATGGCAGCACCATCACGAATAACCTGTCCATCCTCAGTGCGCAGACAGGGAACCGTAGCCAACTTAGCCTCAGGCAAAATCTCAGCCTTAAAACTTTCATGGCCAGAAGAGAATTCTTGGAAGGAAATACCATTTTTTATCAGATACGAGCGCGCCCGCCCAGAGTATAGCGAGTGCGGTATTGCATAGAGCGAGTAGGTCATGAGATCACGTCCAGTGTTAGCGTTTTGATTTAGATAGTCGCACCACCACAAAGGGCAGTAAAAATAAAACAAGCAGAATAAAGATTAGGATATTGTCCCGATAGACAGTCTGTAGGCCATAAAAAATAACCTGCCTTTCATGGCGATAATCGCTGGCGACAGGGAGTATTTTATTGTCAGTGACATACTGCTGATAGCGCCCCAACATAAGTTGTAACTGTGCTGGGTTATGAGCACTGAGGTCATTGGTCTCGCCCGGATCGGCAACAATATTAAATAAGCGCCAACGGTCATCACCCTGAGTGCCGCGATTAAAGACAATTTTATAATCGCCCATAAACAGCGCACCATGGCCGGCTAACTCAAAGCCCACCGCATCATCTGGGCCATACACCGTCTCAGCTGTACCATCGATTAACGGCACCAAACTGCGGCCAATCATCGGTTCAATTAAGCGGCCACCATAGCGGGCGGGCGGCGACTCCACCCCTGTCAGCGCCAAAATCGTTGGGGTAATATCCGTAACATAAGCCGAGGCATTAGTAAGTTGATTTTTTTTCTTCAGTGGCTCACCGGCTATAATCAGAGGTACCCGCAATCCACCCTCGCCAACATAGAATTTGTAATAGGCCAATGGCGATGCCGCGGCACTAGCAAATCCCGGATTAATTGCATTAAAGCTTCCTTTCAAACCGAGAGTCTCATAGTCGGTGCTGTAATTTTGAGAGGCCAACCCCCGACGGTTAATCCAAGAATTCTGCACCGGCCGACCCATGGCCTCAGCGCCGTTATCAGAAGAAAAAATAAAAATAGTATTATCGTACTCACCTATCGCTTTTAAGTACTCAACCAAACGGCCAATATGAAAATCCATGGCTTCAACCATGGCACCATATACCGCCATACGCTTGGCTTCATATGCTTGCTGTGTAGAGTCAAGGGCATCCCAATTTGCCGTACTGGCCATAGTCACCATGGACGATCCAGCCGGCACAATACCCAACTCTATTGCCCGCGCTAAACGGCTTTCCCTCAACAGAGTCCAACCGCCGTCATAAACACCCATATATCGATCAATATATTTCTGTGGTGCCTGTACCGGAATATGCACTGCCTGAAATGGCACATAGGCGAAAAAAGGCTGGCCATCGCCGCGATTACTATCGATAAATTCAATACTTTTATCGATTAAAAAACGCGAAGAGTAAAAATCATCAGGCAATTGATACTCTTCACCATCTGCATACCAGTCAGCCTTTTTATAAATTGGCAAATAAGGTTTCTGTTCCCAATTATCAGCGCCAGACGCACCCAGTGCGACTGTGCGCTCAAAGCCGCGACGGCTAGGCAGTTGATCAGGGCTATTCCCCAAATGCCACTTACCTGCGAGATAGGTGTGATAACCGGCATCCTGTAATAATGTTGCCACGGTGACCACATTCTGCCCCATGGTGCCAGAGTAGTGACTGTGCTGCGCCTGTTCTGGCGGAATCATTTCGGGAATATTGGGCACACCAGATCGGTGACTATCCACTCCAGTGAGCAACATGGCGCGAGACGGCGCACAGTTAGCACCGGTGTGGTAATTGGTAAAACTAATACCCCGCTGCGCCAGTTCGCTCAGGCTCGGAGTATTAATTTCGCTGCCGTAAGAAGCGAGATCGGTAAACCCTAAATCATCCGCTAAAATCAGCACAATATTGGGCTTTTGGGCGGCACTCACAGCTGATGTACCGCTCAAGATAAGCAGAGCCGCCAGCCGACAAAGCCAAACCAGACACCGATTATGCACAGCAATCATTATTAGTCTTCCGCAGCTAAACGCGTCGAGCCAAGAT
>JASLVT010000058.1 GCA_030741175.1 Porticoccaceae bacterium | reverse complement strand
CCGTCTTGAATTTGCCGACGCCAATGACCCCACTTCGGAACTCTGCTTCAAAGGCGTGGTATACAATGAAATGAAAGGTGCCATGAGTTCGATTAATTCAATCCTCTGGCAAACCATGAGTAAGCACCTCTATCCGACGAGTACTTATCACTACAATAGCGGCGGCGAACCAGAAGATATTCCGAATCTCAGTTACGAGCAGTTTAAAGCGTTCTATAAAACCCATTACCATCCCAGCAATGCGATTTTCATTACCTTTGGCGATATTGCCGCTGCTGAACATCAACAGCAGTTTGAACAGCAGGCGCTCAGTCGTTTCGATAAGCTCGATTGTCATATCGCAGTAACCAATGAACAGCGCTACAGCAAACCACAGTATTTTGAAGAGGCCTATGCCTATGATGAAGGAGAACAGGGATCCTCAGACAATAATACGCATATTGTTCTGTCATGGTTATTGGGTGATTCCACTGATCTGGAAGCAACGATGCAAGCGCGCCTGCTCACCAGTGTTTTACTGGATAACAGTGGCTCACCATTGCAAAAAGCATTGGAAACCACCGACCTCGGCACCTCACCTTCACCTATGTGCGGGCTAGAAGACTCACAAAAGGAACTGGCTTTTGCCTGCGGTATTGAAGGCTCCAATCCGCAACATGCGGATGAAGTGGAGAAGCTAATCCTTGACGTAGTGGCACATGTCGCTGAGCAGGGCCTACCCTATGAGCAAGTTGCAGCCAGCCTGCATCAACTGGAACTATCGCAACGGGAGATATCAGGCAGTGGTTATCCCTATGGCCTACATCTCATACTGACTAGCCTGACCAGTGCCACCCACCGCGGTGACCCCGTCTCCTTGCTCAATCTAGATCCAGTGTTAGAGAAGTTGCAACAGCAGATCAGGGATCCGGAATTTATTAAATCACTGGCGCGCGATCTACTGCTTAATAACCAGCATCGCACGCGTCTGGTACTGAAACCTGATAGTCAACTCGGTCGTCGCAAAGAGCAGGCGGAAAAACAGCGCCTCGCCGATATTAAAGCCAGTCTCTCCGATAGTGAAAAACAGGCGATTATAGAAAAATCTGCCGCTCTGAAAGAGCGTCAAGAAATGGAGGAGAGCCTAGATCTGCTGCCCAAGGTAGGTATTGAAGATATACCGGCAGAGATAACCTATGCTGAAAAACAATCCTATGACAGTAGCCCGATACCCATCAGCCGCTACAGCGCCGGTACTAACGGGGTGGCCTATCAGCAGATTATCATGCCGATGCCAGAGCTGACTGAACAGCAGATGGATCTATTGCCACTGTACAGCACCTGCGTTACCGAAATGGGCGTCGGTCAGCGAGACTATCAACAGACGCAACTCTGGCACTCCTCTGTGGTTGGCGCCTACTCCGCATCTGCATCAGTGCGCACTGATAAGGATAGTCTTGCGCAACTTCATGGCAATATAAGCTTTAGTAGCAAAGGGTTATCGCGCAACCAATCAGCAATGACAGATCTGATGCAAGAATCGCTACTGCAGGCGCGTTTTGATGAATTGCCCAGACTGCGAGAATTGGTTGCACAAATTCGCACCTATCGCGAATCCTCCATTACCGGCAATGGCCATGTGTTGGCCATGACTGCGGCGGCCAGTGGCCTATCAGCTCAAGGCCACCTCAATCAGCGCTGGGCAGGTATGACTGGCTTGGGTTTATTAAAGATGCTGGATAAAAGTCTCGACTGCGATACAGACTTAGCCAACCTATCTGAACAACTCCAGTCGATCCACCAACTAGTATTGGCACAGCCCCGACAGTTTTTATTGGTGGCTGAGGGTCAATGCCTCGATGAATTTAGCACTGTTATGCAATCAAAGCATTCCACTGCTGTGCCAGCTAGCAATAACTTGATTGATTACAACCCAACATTAGCGCCGGTCAGTCATTGTTGGACAACCAATACACAGGTAAGCTTTTGCTCAAAGGCCTATCCTACAGTGCCAACTGGGCACGTGGATTCTGCCGCTTTAACAGTACTGGGTGGTGTATTGCGCAATGGTTTCCTGCATCGTGCAATACGAGAGCAAGGCGGTGCCTATGGTGGCGGTGCATCGCAGGATAATCAGAGTGGAGCCTTTCGCTTTTTCTCCTATCGCGATCCGCGCATTGCCGAGACATTATCAGATTTTGATGAATCCATTAGTTGGCTACAGTCCCACAGTCTTGGCTACGACAAAATTGAAGAGGCTATTTTGGGCGTTATTGGCGGTCTTGATAAACCGGGTACGCCTGCAGGTGAAGCCATTCAGGCCTTTCATGCAGAGCTAAATGGGCGTGGGAAAGCCTGCACCGAACAATTTAGACAGCGGGTATTGGCAGTAACAGAAGCTGATCTCAAGCGGGTTGCCAACACCTATTTACGTCAAGAATTGGCACAGACCGCAGTTATTACCAATGCCGATTTGGCGACAACCACAAGCTTGGATATTATTAGCGTTTAAATGAGCAGTTCAAACCGCGACAATCTATTTGCTAGTCCGCTGGGCAATATACCCAGCTTTGCCTTTGATCGTTCAGTGGTCGAAGTTTTTCCCGATATGATTAGTCGCTCGGTACCCGGCTACGAAACCATTTTGTCCCATACTGGTGAACTCGCCGATCGCTTTGTACAACCCGACAGCCAGTGTTACGATCTGGGTTGCTCTCTGGGTGCATCATCACTAGCTATGGCGCAACGTATCGATGGCCGTCACGCCAAAATTATTGCCGTAGATAACGCCAGTGCCATGGTGGAGAAATGCCGCGGCATTTTTGCCGACTACAGTGGCAATACGGACATTGAATTAGTTCACGATGATATCTGTCAGATTGAGATTACCAATGCCTCATTAGTGGTAATGAACTTCACATTGCAGTTTGTACCGCTACCGCAGCGACAGGCTCTGATGGAGAAAATTTATCGCGGACTCAACCCCGGTGGCTGCCTAATCATTTCTGAAAAACTGAGCTTTGAGCCAGCCGAATTAGATGATCTGCTGATGGACTTATACCACGATTTCAAACGCGCCCAAGGCTACAGCGATTTAGAAATCAGCCAGAAGCGCGACGCCATTGAGAATGTA
This sequence comes from Porticoccaceae bacterium, assembly GCA_030741175.1. Lineage (GTDB taxonomy): Bacteria > Pseudomonadota > Gammaproteobacteria > Pseudomonadales > Porticoccaceae > HTCC2207. Next base: position 4,298 of record JASLVT010000058.1, on the reverse strand, counting down.
TTAATTCCGGAAACCATGGATACCCATATCAAACGACTGATGGGCTGCGGTTTTCAATCTGCCAGCCCATGGTTTCAGTGCTTTAATTTCTGCTCATTAATTGCCATCAAATAGACGACGCGTACACCGCAGTCTACGACAGCAATTTCACCATTGATTTAATCATCTTGCTTACCCCTGGCGTGTAGGGAGGGTGAAGCATATGAGTGGAGCTAAACTTATCGACAAGCACGCTGCGCTCATGGGTAAATGCATTAAAGCCCCAGACGCCACCGGATTTGCCAATACCGCTATTGTTGACGCCACCAAATGGCAGATTTGGGTGGAGAAAATGTAACACTGTTTGGTTAACACAACTATCACCGGCACTGGTTTCCTGTAGCACTTTGTCGGTGAACTTTTTATTGGTGCTGTAGATATACAAGGCTAGAGGTTTTGGCTTGTTATTGACGTAATCAATCGCTTCATCAACTTCAGCAAAGGTGATAATAGGTAACACCGGACCAAAGATTTCTTCGTCCATAATCGCCGAGTCTGCACTCATACCCTCAATCAATGTAGGCGAGATAAACTGAGTTTTTTTGTTCGTCTCTCCCCCGGTTAATAGCACTCCTCCTTTGGCCTTGGCATCGTCCAATAGACGAGTAATACGGCCATGATGCGCCGCATTAACAATCCGGCAATAGTCATCATTATTGGCCGCATCATCGCCCAAGCCATATTGGCGCTGCACCGCCGCTGTGATCTCGGCGACAAACGCATCCTTAATCGACTCATGCACATAGATATAGTCGGGGGCAATACAGGTCTGCCCATTATTAGAGAACTTGCCATAGGCAATCGATCGCGCAGCTTTTTTCAGATTAGCGGACTTATCAACGATCACCGGACTCTTGCCACCCAGCTCCAATGTTACCGAGGTTAAATTCTTCGCCGCCGCGGCCATCACATGTTTACCCACTGCAGGACTACCAGTAAAGAAGATATGATCAAATGGCAAACCGGTCAGGTAACTGGCAACATCGGCCTCACCCTCAAACATAGCCACCTCTTCAGGTCTAAATGCCTCTGCAACAATTTCACCGATGACTCTGGACATATTTGGCGTCATTTCTGAAGGCTTAATAATCACTGTATTCCCAGCCGCGATGGACCACATCATTGGACCAAACGTGAGGTTAAAAGGATAATTCCATGGCGACACCACCAATGTAACGCCTTTGGGTTCTTTTACAATTTGCGACTGTGTACCCATCATGGAAAGTGTTGCACTTACCTTCACTGGCTTCATCCAGTTCTTGAGTTGCTTGCGGATATGCTTGAGCTCAGTGACCACGGGCAGTATTTCCGCCGCATCCACCTCCGCTTCGGGCTTACCAAAGTCGGCCGCAGCGGCTGCATGTATCTTGTCATAGGACGCTTTAAAAACAGTTTCAAATCGAGCCAAAACAGCGAGACGTTGTTTATGATCGGATTTGCGCAATGCCAGTGCATGTTGTTTTTGCTGCGTAAACACAGCGTCGATGGACTTCTTAACCGCGGCTTTTAATGCAGCCATTTTCTACCCCCTTGTCAATAATTTTTATTATCGCCGAGCAACTGCGACGACCAAAAGTGTAACTGCTATCAATGATATCGAATAGATTTAGTAACCATGATAATCATTTAGTTGTGACCCCCGCGTTCATATTTACAACTCTAGTAATGCGGCGGCTTCTCATCTTGTGCTACGCCACTCTGGCTCTGAGACCCCTGTTCAGCAGCGCGATCCTGAAGTGCCTCAAGGCGCTGCTGCATACTGCGATGCGCCTTTGTAAGAGCGTCGATTTCTTGCTGCTGGCGAAAAATTTCTTCCTCGAGTTGTACATTGGCCATTTCCAGATAAGCCAGTTTCTCCTCGAATTCCTGCAACCGCTTTTCACTCATTGTTGACGACTCCATTATCAATCCAGTTTTGGTTCACCACCATAGCGGAAATATCCTATAATTGCCCACCAATTTTCAGGCTGCCATATGATTCCTTCACCATTAAACTACGACCAATTGCTTTCCTGGTTAGAGGAATCGCCCCTTGCTGACTGGGGGCAGGAATTACCCGAAATTCTGGCCCATCAACTGCGAGTAGAGCGCTGGGGCGATATGCCAGAATGGCAGGAAGCACTGAAACGACTACCAGAAGTGGACCCACTGCATGTCGCACTGAAAGACGATGTGATTATCGGCGATCCAAGCCTAATGGACAAAGGTCGGAGGTTGGCTCTGCAGGCCACATTGATGGGGTTGCACCCATGGCGTAAAGGTCCCTACAACCTATTCGGTTTGACTATTGATACCGAGTGGCGATCAGACTGGAAATGGGATCGTGTGCTGCCCCATTGTCAGCCTCTTGATAACCGACTGGTTCTCGATATCGGCTGTGGCAATGGCTACCACTGTTGGCGCATGCTCGGCGCCGGCGCAAAACGGGTAATAGGGATAGATCCATCGGTAAAATTTGTCTTTCAATTTCACGCTATTAAACATTTTGCCGGCTCCGATTTGCCCATTGATGTGTTGCCTCTGGGTATAGAGCAGTTGCCACAAAAGCTCGCTGCTTTTGATACTGTGTTTTCAATGGGTATTCTCTACCATCGTCGCTCACCCATGGATCATTTGCGCGAACTCAAAGAATTACTGCGCCCCGGCGGGCAATTGATATTGGAAACTCTTATCATCAATGGGCCTGAAGGCAGCGTACTGGTGCCTGATGGACGCTATGCCAAAATGCCCAATGTATGGTTCTTACCCTCAATAGACAGCTTACTTGGCTGGATGCGTAAAACCGGATTCGTCAACCCGCGTATGGTGGATAGCACCGTAACCAGCACTGATGAGCAGCGCAGTACCGACTGGATGCAGTTTGAGTCATTGGAAGATTTTCTTGACCCCCATGATCACAGCAAAACTATTGAGGGTCATCCGGCACCTATCAGAGCAATATTTATTGCCGAAGCACCTGAGTAGCAGCTAGGGACAGGTCGCTAAACACTACTCTGCGGCCTACCTTAGCCACCTAAAAAATTACACTTTTAGTGCTTCATCTGCAGGAACATAGGGATGACCCAATGCATCGGCAACTGCCTTATAGGTCACCTTACCTTTATGTATATTTAAACCATTCTGTAAATTTTTATCGATAAACAGACGATTGACCGGATCATCTGCCAACGCCAGCGCGTAGGGTAAGGTGGCATTATTCAGTGCAATGGTGGCGGTGCGAGCCACGCCGCCGGGCATATTGGCAACGCAGTAATGCACCACCGAATCAACAATATAGGTCGGTTGTTCATGGGTGGTCGCTTTCGACGTGGCAAAACAGCCGCCCTGATCGATGGCCACATCGACTACAACAGCACCTTGCTTCATGCGGCTAATAAGCGTCTCAGACAATAGCTTTGGGGCGGCAGCGCCGGGTATTAACACCGCACCAATCACCAGATCTGCCTCAAGGGCATACTCCTCAATGGCTGCATCGGTGGAGTACACACAACGCGCCCTACCCTCATATTTTGCATCCAACTCGCGCAATCTTGGTATCGACCGATCGAGTAGCGTCACATCCGCACCCATGCCGACTGCCATAGCAGCGGCATTATCTCCCACCACACCACCGCCAATAACCAAAACTTTTGCTGGCGCAACACCGGGCACACCGCCGAGAAGTACTCCCCGTCCAGCCTGCGCTTTCTCAAGATGATGGGCGCCGGCTTGCACCGACATGCGCCCTGCCACCTCCGACATTGGCGCCAACAGCGGCAAACCGCCCTGATCATCGGTCACCGTCTCATAGGCTACACAGGTCGCTCCAGAGGCTAACAACAACTCGGTTTGCTCAGGATCAGGGGCAAGATGCAGATAAGTGTAGAGAATCTGACCCTCACGCAACATTTTGCATTCAGCCGGCTGTGGTTCCTTAACCTTAACAACCATCTCAGCACGGGCAAATACCTCTCCTGCAGATGCCACGATCTCCGCACCTGCGTTGATATAGTCAGCATCGGGAAAATCGATAGCGGCGCCGGCATTGCGCTCGACTAGCACCTGATGTCCACGCTTGACTAATTCATTCACCGACGCTGGCGTCAACCCAACGCGGTATTCGTGGTTTTTGATTTCTTTGGGCACACCGACCAACATAACAATTACCTCTTATTGCCATGAAATATTTATTTATCAGGTAATTTTATGAATTTATGATAATATTTCTTACTTATTTCAAGCCAAATACTTAATATATTTCTTAAAATAGATTAAAAACA
>JASLVT010000057.1 GCA_030741175.1 Porticoccaceae bacterium | reverse complement strand
GCTGGTGGCATTGTCACTCACCCCAATAATCAATAGTTGTCTGGCACCCATATGTAGTGCCGGACTGATCGGTTTAAGCTGTCGAACGGCACCGTCACCGTAATAACTGCTATCGATATTAACGGCGGGAAACAGGCTGGGTATAGCGGTACTCGCCATCAGATGATCGATAGTTATGGTGGTTTTTTCACCGCGGCGTCGCGCTCTTGTCCATGGCTTAATGGTCGGCTGACCCTGAAAGAATGTCACTGACTGACCAGAGCCATAGCTCATAGCGCTAATAGCAATAGCCTCTAGTTCACCGTTCTCGATAGCGCTGTCTAGGTAATCAAATCTGACATGGCTTTCCAGTAGCTGGCGCAGAGGAGCGTTATCCAGTAATGAGATGGGTCGCCCGATACCGTAGCCGCTGTGGAGAAATGAGGCGAGAACATGAAAGACATTAGCTGTTACTCCGCGAAAATCAGTGCGGTAAACATCAGAGGCATGCAAATTGTGCCAAATGGTCTCTAGTTTTTTACTGCGCAGCCTAAATGGACCGGCACGACCCGCAATGGAGAGCGCATTGATTGCTCCGGCACTGGTGCCACAAATGATTGGGAAGGGGTTGTAGACAGATCGCGGTAAGATCGAGGCTATCCCTTTCAGCACGCCTACCTGATAGGCGGCGCGCGCGCCACCGCCGGTTAATATAAGTGCTCTAGACATCGTCTTTCCTTACTTCCATGGCACTGCCTGACATATTAAAAAATTCCTAGTCCCAAGCCTGCCGCCATACTAAGGCCAAACTCTTCGGCTGCTTGCAGATGGGTCGAGTCGATATCGCCTTTAATAATCAATGGCTCCGCTATCTTGCGCAGTGGATAACCTTTGGCGATCCGATCAATATCCCGCACTGCGCCAGTGCCGTCATTTTCGGCACTGATAAATAGGCCATAGGGCAGATTTATTTGGTGTGGTTGTGCGGGGTAGTAGGTGCGGTCAAAAAAGTCCTTTAGCGCACCGCACAGGGTGCCAAAGTTTTCTGGCGTGCCAAAAAGTAATCCATCAGCCCACAGCAGATCGTCCAGCCCGCTGTCAAAGGCTCGCTGTAATCGCGTGTCGACTCCGGTTTCCTGTTGGCAGCCGGCGAGTACTGCCTGCGCTAGTTGCTCCGTGTTACCGGATTGACTGTGATAAACAATCAGTAGATTTTTCATTGCTTTGTGGTGGTGATTATCATTTTAAAACCCTGCACTCCCTACAATAAATCAACCTCAGCCTCGATAGAGAGACTGTAACAGGCTGATTTTTATCTGCAAGCAGGGACACAGCATGCGCTTTTTGCTGGCAATAAGTACAGGGATTTTTTCTGTGGCATGGTGGCCACAGTTACCAAATTTTGCCTGGTATTTTGGATTGATAGCTGCGTTGACGGTTGCTGTTGGCTGTTGCTGTCTACTGTGGCGAGCAAATAAAATACTACTGGTTGCCCTCTGTTTTGGTTGGGGTAGCCTATGGGGGGTTTGGTCTGGTTATAAACTGCTAAACCACCAATTGCCTGCGCATATGGATACTGAGGTGCTGTCCTTAACAGGCACAGTGACCGGTTTGATACACAGCGATGATCGCCGCAGTCGCTTTAGCCTTATAGTGGATGCTGGGCAGGGAGACCCTCAATTACGTCGCCTACTGCTGAGTTGGTACGCGCAAGAAGAGACCGCCCAAAAGCTCCAGTCGGGGGATCATTGCCAATTCACAGTGCGTCTTAGGCGGCCAAGGGGGTTGCTCAATCGGGGTGTATTTGATTATCAGGCCTGGCTATTGCGGCAGGGTTTTTCAGCGATAGGTTATGTCACTGAGCCAGTGCAGCACTGCACGAAGAGCCGAACTGTATTGGCTCGATTAGGGCGTTGGCGAACTGCTATTGTGACCCGAGTGAATCAATTGGAACTGCAGAACGCTGGCGTTATTGTCGCCCTAAGCGTAGGTGATAAACAGCAACTGAGCAGGCAATGGGATAATCTCGCGCGTTTGGGTATCGTGCATCTGTTGGTCATTTCTGGTTTACATATCGGGCTAGCGGCTCTTCTTGGGAGCTGGCTGGGTTCGGCAATAGCGCGGCTATTTTTATTGCTCGGTCGGTCGATGGCCAGTCACTGGTTGCCACCGCTGTGCGGTTTTTTTACTGCTGCTTATTACAGTCTGTTAGCAGGCTTTTCTCTACCTACTCAGAGAGCACTGATTGCTGTGGCATTGGTTATGTTGGCCAGATTACTCTACCGGCGGGTGGTGTCTGTTGGTTGTCTGGTTTGGGCATTGTTGCTAATTGCATTAGGTCAGCCTCTTGCTATTCTTGATGCGGGTTTTTGGCTGTCCTTTTTGGCCGTGGGGTTATTGTACTATTGGTTTATGCCTTGGTATTCAGCGTCGAGAAGGGCGCCGATATGGTCTATGATCAGCGTCCAGTTTGCTTTGATGCTGGTTCTGCTGGTGCCGAGCCTACTTTTTATGGGCAAAGCCTCTTGGCTTGCGCCATTGGTCAATAGTTTGGCGGTACCCTGGGTCTCCTTTATTACGGTACCTGTCTGCTTACTCGCTAGCTTGGTGTTTTTTATCGCGCCCGAATTTGCTGATGTGCTGTGGCGAGTCGCAGATATTTCATTTTCAGGGCTGTGGTGGATATTGCAGCACATCCCTCAGTCGGTTGGATTGATTAGTTCGCCGATTGAGATAGGTTTATGGTCGGCCTTGGCGGCCATATTAGCTGTGGTTGGGCTATTGATGCCAAGAGGCTTGCCGGGAAAAATATTGTGCTGTCTACCGCTGTGCTTTTTATTGTGGGCGTCGCAGCCTAAGCGACCCTTGCGGTTAACTGTGCTAGATATGGGGCAGGGCCTTGGGGTGGTAGTGGAAACACAGGAACGCACCTTTGTTTATGATACCGGCGCTCGTTACGGCGCAAGGTTCAATGGTGGCTCAGGCATTATTGCTCCTTACCTCCGGTCTAGAGGGATTGACCATATCGATCTATTGATGGTGAGTCATGGTGATGATGACCATGCCGGTGGTTATCAGGGTTTGGTCAGTACTATAGTGGTTGATCAGCTAGTTTCCGGTGCAGATTTTAATCCGCCGTTATCTCAGGGGTCAGAGCAAATCAAATGTCGATCGGGACAGCAATGGACATGGCAATATGAATCAACGGCCCTGTTATTCACCCAGCCAGTTATTGATAGGGTGCGGTTATCTGTTGTCAGTCCTACAACGATCAGCCAGTTTTCTGGCAACAATAGCTCCTGTGTAATATTAATTGAATGGCGTGACCAGCGTATTTTACTGTCGGGCGATATCGAGGCTGAGGCTGAAGCATTTGTGCTCACTCAACTTAAACAGCCTGTAACTGTATTGGTGGCTCCACATCATGGTAGTAAAACATCTTCAACAACGGATTTTGTTAGTGGCCTACAACCTCAACATGTGGTTTTCTCTGCCGGTTATCGTCATCATTTTGGTCATCCCCATCCGCAAGTAGTCAATCGTTACCAGAGACAGGGCAGTCGGCTGTGGCACACTGCTGAGCAGGGCGCACTGACGTTTGTCTGGGATCAGTCGGGGAATTTGCAGATCGCTAGCGCCCGAGAGCATGATTGGCGATTTTGGTGGCGCTAGACGCAGTTTAGAGCCATGTAGATCTGAGATTGTTTATGGTAAAGTTGCCGAGATTTCTATCGGTGGAACAATATGGGTTTAGCCGTATACTTGCCTCAAATCGGCAACGGATTAGGCTGATGATTTCCTATGGCATTGGTCTTGAGTATTGTGCACTCTTGGTTGCATGCGGTGCTGTTCGATAATGGCTGAATGATATAGAGATCGGCATCAGAATAATTTGTGAATCGGCGCCAGGGGTGCGGCGAGCAATACAACGATTGGTATTAAAGCGGGTAAATATCGCTACTCGGCAAGGTTAAGAGCATTATCTTTATGTCACAGGACAAGGCCTCAAGTGGAACGAAAACATATGTCAGATTGATGGGGTATGTCAGCCGTTATTGGCTGGCATTCTTGGTCAGTGTTTTCGGCTTAGTGATGCACTCTTTTGCCGAGGTGGCGTTTGTTGATTTACTAGGTTACATCACTGATACCGTGGGTAGCATGACGGGTGCGAACTCTGATCTCGGTGAGTTACCCAGCTCGGGTATGACGGCGGCCGTGGCCAATGCCTGGTTGGGCGATATGCTGATTGGTAATCAATGGCTTATCATACCTATTCTACTGGTTGTGGTGAGTGTGATGCGCGGTATCGGTTATTTGATCGGTAGTTACGGTCTTGCTTACGTGGCCAGCTATCTGGTGCATGAATTGCGCACTGAAATAATGCACAAGTATTTAAAACTTCCCTTTGAGTTTTTTGACCGCTCTATGTCCGGGCATTTGGTGTCGGTGATTACCTTCAATGTTCAGCAGGTGACTGAGGCCGGCACTAACGCGGTAAAAACATTGCTGCAACAGGGTAGCTTAGTTATCGGATTACTGGCGTATCTGTTTTATGTGAACTGGAAGTTGACCCTATTCTTTATTGCGGTGATGCCAGTGATCGCGCTTATAGTTGTGCTGATCAGTAAACGTTTCCGTTTGATCAGTTCAAGGATTCAATCTGCCATGGGTGATGTAACTCATGTCACACAAGAGGTGGTGAATGGCTACCAAGAAGTACGCATGTTCGGCGGTGAAGCCTCTGAGCGTCAGCGTATGGATGTAGCGAGTCATAGCAACCGCCGGCAGATTATGAAAATGGCGTTGACTGAGGGCTTGAGTAACCCTTTGGTGATGTTGATCGTGTCATTAACCTTTGGTGCGATCACTGCGTTTATGTTAAATCCAGTGATTCTTGACACCATGACAACTGGCAGTTTTATCACCTTTTTGGTTGCTTCCGGCATACTAATTAAACCCATTCGACAGCTCACCGAGATCAATAGTGCTATCCAGAAAGGGATTGCCGCAGCGGAGTCAATTTTTGAGATTATTGACAGCATGCCTGAAGTGGATGAGGGCTCGGTGATCCGTGATTCGGTGCAGGGTAAATTTGAGTTTCGCAATATTAATTTCAGCTACCCCGGCACTGATCGGCAGGTATTGAAGGATATTAACTTTTCCGTCAATCCCGGTGAGACCATAGCTCTGGTGGGTTCTTCCGGCAGTGGTAAAACCACGCTAGTGGGTCTGATACCGCGTTTTTATAATCATGGGGAGGGCAATATTTTGCTCGACTCAATCGATGTCAATGATTTCGCACTGAGCAATCTGCGCCAGCATATCGCCATCGTTAGTCAAAATGTGACTCTATTTAATGGCACGGTTGCCAGCAATATCGCCTACGGCGAATTAGCTGACAGTACACCGGAGCAGATACAGGCTGCTGCTAAAGTAGCGCATGCCCATGAGTTTATTGAGCAGCTGTCAGAGGGTTATAACAGCGCCATTGGCGATGATGGCGTGATGTTATCCGGTGGTCAGCGACAGCGTATTGCCATTGCTCGCGCAGTTTTAAAAGACGCACCTATCCTTATTCTTGATGAGGCTACATCGGCACTAGATACTGATTCTGAGCGCCATATACAGGCAGCACTTGAGCAGTTGATGAAAAATCGTACCACTTTTGTTATCGCACACCGGTTGAGCACAGTGGAAAAAGCAGATCGGATTTTGGTGATGGAGCAGGGAAGTATTATCGAACAGGGCAGTCATGATGAGCTTTTACGCCTAGAGGGTCGTTATGCTCAGCTCTATCAAAATCAGTTTGATGAGTCGGTAAACTAAGGTTGTCGATGAAAAACGGGTTTTCTATTGAGCGTAGATTGGTCGGCGCTTGGTATGCCGATAGCCCTTGGTTATTGCTATTGGCGCCACTGTCATGGTTATTTGGTTATCTCGCGCAGAAGCGGCGCGCGCGACTACAACGCCGCTTTCAGGGTCGTTGCTATTCGGTACCTGTGGTTGTAGTTGGCAATATTTCCGTGGGTGGCAGCGGCAAAACGCCGTTGGTAATCGCTTTGGTCAAAGCGCTGGCTGAGCAGGGCTTGAAGGCGGGTGTGGTCAGTCGAGGGTACGGCGGCATGACTACTGATTATCCGCTGTCGGTGCGTGCAGATACGGGTGCTACAGAAAGTGGTGATGAGCCTCTGCTTATTGCCCGTGAGACGGCGCAGTTTGATTGTCCGGTGATAGTAGACCCCGACCGCAGTCGCGCTGTTGAATACCTGCTGAAAACCTATTCTGTGGATGTTGTGCTGACGGACGATGGCCTACAGCATTACCGGTTACATCGCGATGTGGAAATTGCTGTGGTAGATGCCGCCAGAGGGTTGGGCAATCAGCGGTTATTGCCTGCGGGCCCTCTGCGAGAGCCGCTGCAGCGATTGAATGAAGTGGATTTTGTGGTAGCCAATGGGGTTGGAGATACCGCAGTTGATGTGGATATGCAGGTTAAATTGCAACCTAAAGGCTTCCGCAATTTGGCCGATGGCCGTGAGATTGCACCTGAGCACTGGGCAGAGGGCAGTGCTGTCAATGCTGTGGCAGCCATTGGTCATCCTCAACGTTTTGCCGCTACGCTGGAATCATTGGGTCTGGAAGTCAGTCTTCACCCCAAAGATGATCATCAACCATTAGAGGCCAATGATTTAAGCTTCGACGATATGAAACCGGTGATTATTACGGCCAAAGACGCGGTAAAACTGGTTGATCCGGCCCCAGATAATCTGTGGGTGCTAGATATTGAGGCTAGTTTGCCGAGCCAATTTGTCGATCAACTGTTACTGCGGCTAAAATCCTTTGAAGGGCCAGGAATCTAGAGCATTACTATGTCGTATATTGTTGTTATACCAGCGCGCTACGCGTCAACCCGTTTGCCTGGCAAGCCACTAAGGGATATTGCCGGTCGGCCTATGATTCAGCATGTCTGGCAGCAAGCGCGGAAAAGTCAGGCGGCGCGAGTGGTCATTGCTACCGATGATAGCCGTATACAGACGGTTGCGACTGAGTTTGGCGCTGAGGTTTGTATGACCAGAGAGGATCATGTGTCCGGCACCGATCGGTTGCAAGAGGTGGCCGAATTATTAGGTCTGGATGACGAGCAGGTGGTCGTTAATGTGCAGGGTGATGAGCCGCTTATCCCACCGGCGGTAATCGATCAGGTGGCGGATAATTTAGCCGCTGAGCCAGCGGCCGGGGTAGCGACCCTCTGTGAACCACTGGTGTCGGTAGAGGAGTTCTGTGACCCCAATGTGGTGAAGGTGATCGCCAATCAGCACAGTATGGCGCAGTATTTTAGTCGCGCGCCGATACCTTGGCCGAGAGACCATTTTCAGCACTCTCAAGATTCTTTGCCGGTCGGTTGTATAGCACGCCGACACATAGGTCTTTACGCCTATAGAGTG
>JASLVT010000056.1 GCA_030741175.1 Porticoccaceae bacterium | reverse complement strand
CCTGCAACTCGGGGATAAGATCAGAGGGTTTGGATAGATGAAATGCCCCTGAGGCAATAAACAATATATGGTCTGTTTTGATCATGCCATATTTTGTCGACACTGTGCTGCCTTCAATCAGAGGTAACAGATCGCGTTGCACACCCTCACGTGATACATCAGCTCCGCCGCCACCTTCGCTGCGACGGCAGACTTTATCGATCTCATCGAGAAAGACAATGCCGTTCTGCTCTGCAGCTTCAACAGCGCTGACCTTGATCTTTTCTTCATTGACTAGTTTGCTGGCTTCCTCGTCCTTAAGTTGTTTTAGCGCTTCAGCAACGGTGATTTTGCGGGTAGAGGTTTTGCCCTGACCCATGCTGCTAAACATGCCCTGTAGCTGATTGGTCATTTCTTCCATACCGGGAGGAGCCATAATTTCAACGCCAGCGGGCATTTGTCTCAGTTCGATTTCGATTTCCTTTTCATCAAGTGCGCCTTCACGTAGCTTTTTGCGAAAAACTTGCCTTGTAGAACTGTCCCTCTCTGTCGCTGCATCAGCGCTGCGGGCGGGGGGTAGCAAGGCATCCAGTACACGCTCTTCAGCAGCATCTATCGCTCGTTGCGCGACTTTGTCCATTTCTTGTTCGCGGCGCTGCTTCACTGATGTTTCCACGAGGTCGCGGATAATGGACTCAACATCTTTGCCCACGTAGCCCACCTCAGTAAATTTGGTCGCTTCCACTTTGACAAAAGGAGCATTAGCCAAGCGCGCCAAACGCCGAGCAATCTCGGTTTTACCAACGCCCGTGGGGCCAATCATTAGAATGTTTTTTGGCGTAATCTCATTGCGCATTTCGTCATTCAGTTGCGAGCGACGCCAGCGATTGCGCAAAGCAATGGCTACGGCCCGTTTGGCATCGTCCTGACCAATAATATGACGGTTGAGTTCGTGAACAATTTCACGGGGTGTCATTTGTGACATAAGAATTCCTAGCTGCTCTGTGTTGGGCAGACTCTTAAGTATTGGAGTCTAACTCTTCAATAGTTCTATTGTGATTAGTATAGATGCAGATATCGCCAGCGATTTTGAGGCCTTGCTCGACGATATCTCTGGCATCTAATTCAGTGTTATCTAGCAAGGCACGGGCGGCAGACTGGGCAAAGGGTCCCCCAGAGCCGATAGCGATAAGATCATCCTCCGGCTGAATGACATCACCATTGCCAGTAATAATCAGCGAGGCTTCGCTATCCGCGACTGCGAGTAAGGCTTCAAGTTTGCGCAAAATACGATCGGTACGCCAGTCTTTGGCGAGTTCGACTGCGGCTTTGGTAAGATTGCCTTGATGTTTTTCAAGCTTGGCTTCAAAGCGCTCAAATAGAGTGAATGCGTCGGCTGTACCACCAGCAAAGCCGGCAATTACCTGCTCTTTATAGAGCCGGCGGACCTTGCGTGCATTGCCTTTCATGATCGTATTGCCAAGGCTAACTTGACCATCGCCGCCAATGACCACTTTGCCATTGCGCCGGACGGACAGAATAGTTGTACCACGATATTGTTCCATCTCTTTTGCTACCTATTAGCTTGCGATAGGTATCAGATGGGGTCGGTCGGTTAAATATCAATAGCTAGTGGGCAATTAATCGGTTAAAAGTGTCCTTGCTGTCGCAAATCGTCCATACAGGCGAGAATGCTATGTCGCAATGTATCAACGATAAAGTCTACTTGCTCGCGATTGATAATCAGGGGAGGCGACATGACATTGAGGTTAACAATGGGCCGCACAATGAGCCCCCTGCTATCCGCCTGATTAGAGATCCATTTACCGATATCTAAGGCTTCATCAAAACGCTCTTTGGTAATTTTGTCTTTGACGAATTCAACACAGGCCATCAAACCAACACCGCGCACGTCACCGACAATAGGCAAATCGGTCAGAGTCTTTAGTTGTGATTGGAAATAGGGGCCAATATCCTGAACATGGGGCAGTAGTTTTTCACGTGCCATAATCTCAATGTTTTTTAGCGCCGCGGCACAGGCTACGGGGTGACCAGAATAGGTGAAGCCATGGGTAAAACAGCGTCCATGGCCCTGTTCGCTGATTACTTTGTGGATCGCATTGGAGTAAATGGTCGCACCCAGCGGCTGATAACCCGAGGTTAGGCCTTTGGCGGAGCAGATAATATCGGGCTGAAAATCGAATACCTCTTTAGAAGCAAACCAATGACCCAATCGGCCGAAGGCAGTAACCACCTCATCGGATACGTAGAGAACGTCATATTTTTGGCAAATTTCCCAAGTTCCCCGGTGATAGCCCTGAGGTGGAACAATCACACCACCTGCGCCAAACACCGGTTCAGCAAAAAAGGCGGCGACTTTATCTGCTCCGATATCAAGTATCTTGTTCTCTAATTCCTGCAGTTTAGCCGCCAAAAAGTCCGCTTCACTGATGCTGGCCTGTTCACCAGATTCCTCAGGACGATAAAAATTGGGGCAGGAAATATGATGAATTGTATCCTCGATATAGTCGAATTCTGGAGGATGATCACCGGGCTTGCCACCGATAGACATCGATGCATAGGTGGAACCATGGTAAGAATTGACACGTGAAATAATGTGTTTCTTGTTCTCTTTGCCGCGGCAGTTCTGGTAGAAGTGAATCAGACGGTAAGCTGTATCAATCGCGGTAGACCCACCGCAGGAAAGCGCTACATGATTGAGTTCACCGGGCGCCAACTCGGCCAGTTTTTTGGCCAGTGTTGCCGCTGGGATGTTGGTCATGTCGACAAAGGGGCTTGCATAGGCCATTTGTCGGACTTGATCGGCAATAGCATCGGCCATTTCATCACGCCCCAAGCCGATATTGGTGCACCATAGCCCACCTACTGCATCTAGATAGCGTTTGCCATCGCTATCATAGAGATAGGCGCCCTCGGCGGCGGCGATGGGCAGAGCGTTGTCGTCAATATCAAATAGCTGCCAAGGATGCAGAAAATGCGCTTTATCGCTATCAGTAATGGCTTTTGTATCGTATTGATTGAAATCGAGCTTTGCACCGACCATGTTGAACTCCGACTAACTAGAACGACTGGCAGGGTACTTTTTAGCCAAATCCAATACTAATACCCCTTTGGGGATAGAGGTAAACCACTTAGCCTAATCAACTCCATGTTTGATATGATTCAAACAGACCTGTACAGTAATTGCTAGAAATAGTATTCGCTAATAATGGGGTAACGGTCATGCTTGTATTCAAACCGAGACTGTTTGTTGTGATACTCCTCAGCATCTGTGCTTTGCCGACAGTTGTTGTTGCTGATAATTATCTGGGTTTGGCGGTTGGTCAAACTGATACTAATCTTGTGCAAAATGGTAGCGATGTCACTCGCGATGGCACTTCTCTCGAAATTAGAGCAGGTCGCTCCCTATTTGATATCTTTGCACTAGAAGTCGGCTATGTCGATTTTGGCGACATGGAATTCGCAGAGGGTTTGGCTGAAGCTGAGATAAGCGGTGATGCGTATGAACTAGCTCTGGTAGCTCATTACCCTGCTAGTGAAACATTAAAGTTAATTGCTTCCATTGGCGTCAGTGATTGGGAGTCCTCGTTTGGTGGTGCGGGATACGACAATACCTATAGTGATAACGGAACAGACTTGGTGTTAGGTGTGGGCCTTAACTATAGGCTCAGTGAAAAGTTTAGTTTGGATCTCAGATATAAGGATTATGATATTGGTGCTTTGGACGAAGATCTGGGCATGGATAGTATTTCTATAGGTATTAAACTGAGTTTTTAATACGCTAGGCTATTAATATTCAACTGTGGGAGAGTAGCCATTTTTCCGAACACTCCGCTCAACTTGTCCTGGAAAAAAGTTAAACATTGGCTGTAAATTAAGGCCGGCGAGCTTTAAGCCCTGAGATGTCCAGTTGTTACAGGTATTGAGCATCAAATAAGTGCCTTGGGATTTAAAAAACAAAGTGCCGCAGTATCTATCTCGAACCTTAATGGGTTGCTGATTTTCATCGAAGTAAAAATATCGCCGCACAAATAGTGCTACAGAGTCTATCAACGCTGCACTGACTGACAGGTTGTATAAAGTCGCCGACTCACTGAGCGCCTCACGCAAATCGTTGGTGCCAAGCAATCCTACCACCGAAGATGTAGGCAGAAATAGTGCGCGAAGTCCTAGCCACAGGGGTTGATGCTCGGCGCCGTAGTAGCGGTAGTCGCCCCAACCCACCCTGATCCATTGGCAATCTGCAAGATATTGTCGCAACTCGGGTATGACGGCGAGCAATGTCTGCGCAGGCAGTGCCAGATGGGTATGAATGCCATCGCGAGTAAAATATAAGTTTAAATTAGACATTACTGTCCCTCTTAAAGCGCTAGATTACAGGTTTTTCCTCTGCCTATATAGCACCTACCTAATCGTGGGTATTGCTCCTATTGATCGAGTAACTCAACATTATGGGTACGTTGTGCTAGGTTGTGTGCGCTTGTTTAAAATTTGCCTCGATTAACTAAAAATATAACGGAACATTCCATGACATTGACGCTAAAAGATAAAAGCCTTATTAAAACCCAAGCCTATATTAACGGCCAGTGGATAGATGCTGATTCTGGAGAAACATTGCCAGTAACTAATCCGGCTACCCACGAAACTCTGGCAGAGGTTGCTAAATGTGGTACCGCTGAAACCCGTCGCATGATTGAGGCAGCGTCAGTAGCGCAAACAGCTTGGGCTAAAACCACGGTTAAAGAGCGCGCTACTCTATTGCGCAACTGGTTCAACCTGATAATGGAGAATCAGGAGGATTTGGCTCAGCTATTGACCGCTGAACAGGGCAAGCCTCTGGCTGAAGCACGGGGTGAAGTTGCCTACGGAGCTAACTATGTTGAATGGTTTAGTGAGGAGTCCAAACGTGTCTACGGCGATATTATTGCTCCTCCCTCTACCGATAAACGCATTATGGTGATCAAACAGCCAGTCGGTGTGGTGGCCTGTATTACCCCATGGAATTTTCCTAATGCGATGTTGACACGCAAGATTGCGCCAGCAATTGCCGCAGGTTGTGCAGTGGTCTGCAAGCCAGCCAATGCCACACCACTATCGGCGTTAGCGCTTATGGCGCTGGCCGAGCGCGCGGGTTTTCCCAAAGGGTTGGTCAATATGGTCACGGGTCGCACTGCAGAAATTGGTGCCGAAATTACCAGTAATCCGATGGTGCGTAAGGTCACTTTTACCGGCTCCACACCGGTAGGCAAGCAGCTGATGGCCGAATGTGCTCAAACTGTTAAACGTACCTCCATGGAGTTGGGAGGCAACGCCCCCTTTATTGTGTTTGACGATGCGGATATTGATGCCGCGGTGCAGGGCGCAATGGCATCAAAATATCGCAATGCCGGGCAGACCTGTGTCTGTTCCAATCGCCTGATTATTCAGGCGGGGATTTACGACCAGTTTGCGGCGAAGTTAGCCGAGGCGGTGAAACAGCTCAAGCTGGGCGATGGTGCCGAAGAGGGTGTCACAGTGGGGCCACTGATCGACGAGCAAGCGGCTACTGGTGTTTGCGAGTTTATTGATGATGCGGTTACCAAAGGCGCTGAGGTCATTTTGGGCGGTGGCCGCAGTGCGCTGGGGGGCAGTTTTATTGAGCCAACAGTGCTGACCAATGTTAGCCCGAATATGCGAGTGTTCTCCGAGGAAATTTTTGGGCCGGTGGCGCCATTGTTGAAATTTGAAACAGAAGAACAAGTGGTGCAGATGGCCAATGATACGGAATTTGGTCTGGCAGCTTATTTTTATTCTAGGGATATAGGCAGAGTTTACCGTGTCGCCGAGCAGCTAGAGTACGGCATTATCGGTGTCAACGAAGGCATTATATCGAATGAGATGGCGCCCTTTGGCGGCATTAAGGAATCAGGTAGCGGCCGTGAGGGCTCTAAATACGGCATGGACGATTATATGGATATCAAATATATCTGTGTAGGCGGCATTAATTAGGTCGGCTAGTTCGGTTTGAACTTAGTGGAGGAATCATCATGACTCATTTAATTTACCCAACCACCAATTTTAAGGCGATTGAGCAGATCAGTATCGAGCGCGGCGAGGGTTGTTATGTGTGGGATAACCAGGGCAATAAATACCTTGAAGGGTTGGCTGGGCTCTGGTGCACGGCACTGGGTTATGGCAATCAAGAGCTAATTAACACCACGGCTGAGCAAATGAGTAAGCTCAACTTCAGTCATATGTTTGGTGGCAAAACCCATCAGGTGGCGATCGATCTGGCGGATACACTTGCCGAGATGATCCCTATGCAAGATGCAGTATTGTCTTTTGGTAACTCTGGCAGCGATGCCAATGACACGCATATCAAACTACTGCGCTATTATCATGAGGCCATAGGCAAACCGGAGCGGCGCAAAATTATTGCCCGTGAGCGCTCCTATCATGGTGTGACTGTGGCTGCCGCCTCATTGACTGGCCTGCCGGTCACACAGAACCATTTTGATCTGCCCATCGATGCTCTGGGGATTTTGCACACAGATCACCCTCATTACTACCGCGGCAAACATGCCGGTGAAACCGAGTCAGAATTTGTCGATCGAATTGTGGGTAATCTTGAAGCGATGATTTTAAGGGAAGGGCCAGAGACTATTGCCGCCTTTATTGCTGAGCCTATCACCGGTGCCAGTGGGGTTATTGTGCCGCCCCCCGGCTACTATCAGAAGGTGCAGGCTGTGCTAAACAAGTACGACATTATGTTCTGGGCCGATGAGGTCATCACCGGTTTTGGGCGTACAGGCAATGATTTTGGTTGTACTAGCATGGCCATTGAGACTCCGGATATGATGACTTTTGCCAAACAATTGTCATCTGCCTATATACCTATCAGTGCATCGGCTATTCGTCGCGATATGTATGACGCAATGATAGAGCAGAGCGCTAAGGCCGGCGCTTTTGGCCATGGTTATACCTATTCTGGCCATCCAGTCGCCTGTGCGGTTGCGCTGAAAACGCTTGAGATTTATCAGCGTGATGAGATATTTGCTAAGGCTGCGGTCACTGGCGAATACTTGCAGCAACGTCTGGCCGAATTTGCCGACCACCCACTGGTCGGTGAAGTGCGTGGCAAGGGTCTAATTGGTGCACTTGAATTGGTGGCCAATAAAGAGACTGCTGAACCTTTTGAAGGCGGTATGGTAGGCGGTTATGCGCAAAAGATGGCACAGGACAATGGCTTGCTGATTCGCGCAGTCGCCGGTTCTAGCCTAGGGTTTTGCCCGCCATTGATTATCAGCAATGAGCAGATTGATGAAATGATGGATAAGGTTGCACTGGCATTACAGGCGACCTTAGATTACTGCCATAAGGAGCAACTGCTAAGCTAGGTTTTAGCTCGTGGCCCCGTCCTCTGTGGTAACGGCAAAACATTTAATAATGGCTTAAACGG
>JASLVT010000055.1 GCA_030741175.1 Porticoccaceae bacterium | reverse complement strand
CCTTGATCTTAGCCGTTAATATCGGCCTGTCTGAGAGGTAAATATTGGACTTATACTATGGTCTACGCCAACTGGATGTAAACTTAAAAGCATGACCATATGGTCTGCCTCACGAAGACAAAAAGTCATCAAAATACCAACGATGTGGATTAATTTAAAAGCACAAATCGCAATAGATTATATTCACGCCAACACCGCCAAACTGTGTATAAATAGCGATTTAGCAAAAGATAGGATCTCAGTTGACAAGCAATATCGGAGTAGCAATATTTGTATTTAATGTGCTTTTACAGAACTTAAAAACTGA
The DNA here is from genome assembly GCA_030741175.1 of Porticoccaceae bacterium. GTDB lineage: Bacteria > Pseudomonadota > Gammaproteobacteria > Pseudomonadales > Porticoccaceae > HTCC2207. Next base: position 7,135 of record JASLVT010000055.1, on the reverse strand, counting down.
GCCAGATTTAGATGATATAGACTGGGCAACACTATCATTTTTGACCACAAGCAATCTATTTCTAGCTGTTTACCAAACTCGGATTGAAAGAGTCCCTTGTCATACTGTAGGCCCAGTAGAAAAATACAAACTGAAATAGCAGTCTGATATAGAGTAGTACAACTGGAATTTCTGGAAATGCTTCAGGGTTTAGCGCCATATATATATTTGCTGGATAAACCGCCACTAACAGAGCCAACAGCCCCCAGCCAGTAAAACGTCGCAACGAGGGAATTAAAATACAGATACCGCCAATTATCTCAAACACGCCACTGATGTAGACCGCCTCATGATGCAGAGGGAACGAAGGGGGCATTATATTTAAATAAAAATCGGGATTAACGAAATGATCGACGCCTACATTGATAAAAAATAGAGATATTGCAAACAGCGATAATTTACGCCACCAACCCTCTGGCAATTGAAGTGATGCCCACAGCTTTTTAATCATTATTATTTTCCAGTTTTACATAACTATGTTTTAGATTTGGCATAGAGCAACAGATCACAGAAAAGATTGGGCTCAGTCATTAGATCCTATGCCCAAGCCATTGATTGAAAACCGATAACAATTACTCCAAATAAACAGATCCATATTGCTCGGTTAACTTGTCTGCCAATGCTCTTTGTTCAGCACGCATATCTACTGCACGGCATAATCCATTGTTCCATCTTGTGAACTCTGCCGGATCTGATCTGGCAACATTATTAAAGGTTTCCCATGCGATATAACAACGTTGATAATCTGTTAACACTGGACTACTTACCACCTTCGATAACAGCGACCCAATAGATTCTGTCTCTTGATCCATACGCAGCAAATCGTTTTTATCTAAATGCAAATAGGCTGGCGTACCACGACTGAAGCGCTGCCACTGAACTGAAGTTTCTGTATCTGGGATTCCACTCTTAGCAAAATTACTCCACGCGGACATCATGCTAGACTCCATTTCATCACGTGCCTGACCCTCCGGATAGATATAGTTACTAATTGGTCCATAGATAAAATTCCCAGTGACAAAAGCTATATCCGTGCCATGAGCAGCACCGAAAAATGTTGGAAAATCAATAAAAAACGAGCTCTTCTGATGATCCCAGTCAAACTGATAAGCATATAGGTCCCGATAACCCGCAGACTCCATTGCCGCTAACGGATAGTCAGCACCTTTTAGCTTCCAAGCATGAGATCGTACACGCACCCACAAGTCGTAAAGAGGTTGATTCTTTTGCGTGATTTTGGGCGGCAACAGTTTAGAAAACACATATTTACTTTCTATAAAATAGCGGTGCAATGCCAACCATAGCGACACTTCATCCTTAGTGGCACCTGCAATCACAGGAATATTTTTCGCGTAGTCCGGATTCCCCAGAGCACCAACAATCCCTTCGGCGGGAATGACAATACCGTCAATAGTTGCTAGCGGAATACTGTCGAAACGCTCCTCTTGATCATAATACAAGTTAATAAACTCTGTACCTTCCGTCGCTTTCAGCAACCTGCGCAGTTCTGTTTGACTGTACTCTGACTGCTTTCTATCTAATAGCTGATTGGTGATTTGCCAACTGCCGCGCTCGATCAATTGATAAGCACCCTGCTCGTTATAAGCCTCTTCGGTTGTAGTAGCCAAGGTATAGCCAGATTGAGAAATGGCTTTATGAAACAAGCCATCCGCTAGAGGAGACGCCAGCAATGTCAGCACATTATGACCACCGGCAGACTCGCCAAATATCGTTACATTGCCTGCATCGCCACCAAACTGCGCAATATTGTTTTGCACCCATTTTAGTGCCTGAATAATATCTAATGTGCCGAAATTAGCTGCTTTATCCAAACCATCTTGCAGACCCTGTATTGCTGGATGGGTAAACCATCCCAAAGCACCCAGTCGATAATTGGTCGTGACCACCACCACGTCTTTATCGAACACCAATTGGCTAAAATCGTAATAATCTTTTAAGCCAGAGGTATTACCACCGCCGTGGATCCAAAACATTACTGGGTATTGTTTTTGAGCAAAATCTGCCGGCGCTTTAATGTCGAGATATAAACAATCCTCACTACCAACAATACCTTCACCATCGACTCCGGCAAATCGACTGGCCTTTTGCACACAAGCAGTGTCTGCTAGCTGAAGTAATTTCTGCTCAGGGCTGACTAATGGCCGAGGCGCTCTCCAACGTAAATCACCGACAGGGGGTTGAGCAAACGGAATATCGAACCAGGAGACCACCGAGCTACCATCAATTGACTCGCCCTGCGTCACACCAGACTGGGTGCGAATGAGATAATCCGGGGAGCGCACAAGGCCGGACTCAGGAGACCGTAATTGACTACATGAGCTGAGTGCGAGACTGATGATAGCTATGCTGATGAGAACAGAGAATACTTTCATAAAAGGTCCCCTTTATTATTGTCGCCATACCCTTGGCTTTATCTTTATTACTCCGTACTACGAATAATATGGCCGATTTGATCACTTTAATATCGGTAATTTATAGGCAAATAATAGGCTACAAAAACCAATTGAGTTTGTTATTTACTATCAGAGGAAAATTGCAAACTCGCCAGACGGGCATAGAGTTCATTGGAGCTCAGCAAATCCTGATGACTACCCATAGCAACTCTCTCACCAGCATCCATGACTACAATTTGATCGGCGTGCAATATGGTAGCAAGACGATGAGCGATAATGATCGTGGTGCGCCCTTTCATCAACTTATCCAATGCCAGTTGCACTTTGTATTCACTCTCTGCATCCAATGCGCTGGTCGCCTCATCCAAGAGCAATATACGTGGGTTTTTGAGCAGCGCTCTGGCGATGGCAATGCGCTGCCGTTGACCACCAGATAGACGCACGCCTTGCTCACCGAGATCGCTTTGATAGCCTTCTGGCAAGCGCCGAATAAATTCATCTGCATGAGCCGCAGTTGCTGCAGCCACTACCTCATCATCAGTAGCCTCCGGCTTGCCGTAACGGATATTGTACATAACATCACCGGTGACTAAGGTCGGTTGCTGTTGCACCACCGCAATCTGTTGCCGTAAATCACTGGGTTGCAACTGCCGAATATCACAGTGGCCGAAAAGCACCGCGCCGGATTGAGGATCATAAAACCGCTGTATTAAATCGAAGAGAGTCGATTTACCTGCACCAGAGGGGCCAACCAAAGCAATTATTTTTCCCTGCTCTATGGTTAGAGAAAAGTTTTTCAATGCAGGTTGATCAGGCCGTGAGGAATAGCAAAATGTCACATCATTTAAGGATAGGGCCGCGGGTAGATTTGTCGCTTCGTCAATAGCATCCTCGGCCACTAAAATTTTGTTATCAGCCTGGAGTAACTCCATAAGCCGTTCGGTGGCACCTGCAGCACGTTGCAATTCACCATACACCTCGGATAACGATGCCACACCGGTGGCCATTAGTACGGCATAGAAAATAAACGCACCCAAATCGCCACCACTCATAGTGCCACTAATCACATCTGAACCGCCGACCCAAAGCATGATCGACAGTGCCCCAAACACTAGCAAAATAACCACCGCCATAAGCACCGCACGCTGACTAATCCTGCGCTTGGCAATGACAAAGGCACGCTCTACCTCCTGAGCAAAGGCGAGCTTTTCCTGAGGCTCCTGAGTAAAGCTCTGAACAGTTTTAATATGCTGTATTACCTCCCCAGCATAGGTGCCTACATCAGCGACAGAATCCTGACTCTTACGCGACAGTGCACGCACTTTACGACCAAAAATAAGTACTGGCATTAACACCACAGGCACCGCAAATAAAATGATTAGCGAGAGTTTTAGGTTAGTGATAAGCAGCATAATCAATGCACCACTAAAACTAATCGCACTGCGCAGTGCTATAGAGACCGATGAACCGATAATCGATTGCAATAATGTAGTATCAGAGGTGAGCCGCGACATAATATCGCCACTGCGGTTAGTCTCAAAAAACGCCGGGTGTAATCCCACTATATGATTAAACACAGCGGTGCGGATATCGGCACTGACACGCTCACCAAGCCAAGAAATCAAATAGAAACGGACATAGGTGCCGATGGCCATAAGCATAGAAGCACCCACTATAAATAAAATTGCGGTATTGAGATGCTGCTGTGACTGTTGAGCAAAGCCCTGATCAATCACCAACCGTAGGCCCTGACCTATCGACAGGGTAACTGCGGCAGTACATACCAGGGCGAATAAAAAAATTGCGATTTGGGTTCGGTAGGGTTGCAAGAATTGAATTAATACTTTCAAGACTGGCAGTTTACCCACTGCGTCAGCACTGGGAGAAATACTGGGCTCAGACATACTTAACCCTCTAGCGCCACATAGACTTCTTGAACATCATCATGTTCATGAATTGTTGCGAGAAACGCTTCAACCTCATGCAACTGTTCGGTATCGAGTGATTGAGGATTTTTCGCTCTGTAGCCTATTTTCGCGGTCTCCACCGCAAAACCATAATTGGGCAATGCTCGACACACGGCATCCAAATCAGTGGTATCCGTAATAAACAATGTCAAACCATCTTCGTCAGCGGGTTCGACATCTTGAGCTCCTGCTTCTATAGCAGCCTCATCCCTATCGGCTTCACTATTTTCCGCGCGCGCTTCGATAAGCCCCACATGATCAAAATCCCAAGTCACAGAACCCTCACCGCCAAGTTGACCTGCACGAAATAGCACACGAATTTCTGACACAGTGCGATTGACGTTATCGGTCAAGCATTCAACGATCAATGGAACATTGTGTGGAGTAAACCCCTCATAAGTCAGCTTCTCGTAATGCACCGCGCCATCGAGTAGTCCAGCGCCTTTTTTAATAGCCCGCTCTAATGTGTCTTTAGGCATGGAGGCTTTTTTAGCCTGCTCAACAGCCAAACGCAAACGAGAATTAGTATCCGGATCAGCGCCATTGCGCGCCGCAACCATGATTTCCTTGGTCATTTTGCCAAACACACGACCTTTGAGATTTGCAGCGACCTCTTTGTGTTTAGCTTTCCACTGAGCACCCATAGCGACCTACTAAATAGTTGTTAGATAATTTAAGGCAGGGATTATGCCCCGCATACAGCGAGATGCAAGACTATCCTACCGTTTTATACGGATGTTTTCGGCGTACGGGTAAAAAGAATCTCAATGAGTGGAATAAAGTGCGCTAAGGGCAACGTATCATAGTTCGGATCAAATGAAGGTTGATCCCAGTTTGCGCAAAAATCAACACAGGCTTGATAATAGGGATGGTCTTTAAATTCATCCCTAGCATGGCGATCTTGATCGTAATAGTGCATCCAATAATAGCCTTGAAAAAGTCCGTGATTGAGGACAATCCAGTAATTTTTATCACTGACATAGGGCCGCAGTAACGCCGCCGCCGCTTGTGAATGATTTGCCGGCGCTATCACATCGCCAATATCATGCAGCAAGGCACATACGATGGTTTCGTCATCGGCGCCGTCTCGCTGAGCTCTGGTCGCAGTTTGCAGGCAGTGGTCCAAACGACTTATTTGATAAGGTGAATCTCCATCCATCATCTTCAGCCAGTCGATAACTCTGGCGGCTTGGCCTTGTATATTCTCCAGATCATGCTCAAACACCAGGTCATAATCTTTGCGAGTGGCATGTTCCATGGCGGTAAAACTGACCTTATCTGACATATTATTGCCCTGCCCTCATCTCAAGCTGTCGTAGCTTATTAACTACATTATCTAATTCAAAATAGGCATCCTGCAAATGACGCATGCCCAGCGGCTGAAATGACTCTCGCGCATGAAGCACACGATGAGCGGCAACCAACAATACTTCACCGCCATTTAATCTAAAGGTAGATCTAGCAGTTGACTCTCTATCCATGATAGCGACACAGAGTGCATGATAGGCCGCGTAAAAGGCTTTAATCCCCTCCTGTATTGGGTTCATCATCTGCATCAACTGATTGGAGAAGCGCACGCTAACAATATTACCTGCGCTATCACAACGTATCATCGGCTCCACTGCATAGGTTTCGTTATCATCATCGAATTCTCTAAATGGCACTGGAAACTCACAGAGAATAGCAAAATGCTGTGGATGCTCATGTCTTAATTGTTCCACGATAGCCCAACTATCAACAATAATCGACTCTCCACCTGGAGTATCATTTTGCAACATATGTAAGGCTTGCACTGAGGGTTGGGAACTATAGCTAGCAAAATCGTTATGGGGCGGCAAACCCAATGAGGTATGGGCGATATTGTAGACATGGCCTGTCACTGAGACATTGTGAATACGATCAAATAACAACTCGCGAATAGGGCCTAACACTGGCGCTAGATGCTCTAGGGACTCCGGCTCAGTGGGCGCCTCACTCAATACAATAGCACCATGCTGCAAAAAACATTCTATTGCCGTTATTGTGGTCGCTTGATGAGTTAGAAAAGAGTGCCAACGAAAAGATCGGGGAACAAAGTTAGCCGACCAAGACTGATAATACTCTGTCGGTGGCGCCAGCAATGCAAAAATATCATCGAGCAAAAACTCACTTCGATGGCTATCTGGCCATAAAATGGACAATCGATCCTCATGAATTTTCACTTCTTGAGGTGCCAAATCTGCGGCTACCGAGCTCAGTACAAAACGTTTTTCCTGTGTTTCGGTGACACGACATTCATCGCAGCAACAATTGTCTCGCAACCATAGATTGGGCAAATCATATTCTCGGTCTTGCGCTACACAAATAACAACTGAGTCCTGAGTCAAACGGCAGGTGGCAGAGTAGCGCTCTCGAGTCATTAGCAAGCCCTCTTGCGATAGAGTTAATATTGTAACGAGACGAAGTTAGCACAGAATATAAGCCGTCAGAATAACTGTTGTTTGTCTTGGTATTTTTATGCAAAAAAATGTCGCTGATAGATTAGCGGGACGGACGCGGTACCTGAGAATGGGTTTAAGATAGTTCTGTTAATCAGCTTTTTAGCCCAAATTAGCTAGCTTTTGTTACAATACCGGCTTTTAAATCGCGCCAAATTTACGATTTGGTTAGCAGAACAATTAGTAGGATTTAATATGCCCGCTCAGTATGTCACCTGTGCGCTGTACAAGTTTGTTG
>JASLVT010000054.1 GCA_030741175.1 Porticoccaceae bacterium | reverse complement strand
GACCAACTAATTGCCCCTCTTTGAAAAGCCCCTCTGAGCCGCGCGCGTCAGCATCGGTTACCCCATGAACCTCCAGTGTTACAAAACAGTTATCAAAACCTTTCTTCTGCCATGCCAACAGCGCCTGCTTACCGACAAAATCACAGTCTTTATCGAGCTTAACAAAACGATGTAAACCCGATTCAAAAGCAGAGTATTCAATCGACATTTCCCGCGGAATCAGACGGTAGGATTTTTCAAGCCGCATACTGTCCATGGCACGAATGCCGAAGGGTTTGATATCAAACTCAGCGCCCGCTCTCATTAACTCATCGAAGATATAGTTCTGCATCTCAATCGGATGATGCAACTCCCAACCCAATTCGCCAACAAAGTTGACTCGCAATGCCTCTGCATGGGCATAACCAACATTGATTGATTTACCAGTTAACCATTTAAAATTGTCATTAGAGAGATCGGTATCGGTAAGCTTTTGCAACACATCTCGAGACTTTGGCCCCGCCAATACCAATACACCCATCTGAGTGGTGATTTTTTGTAGATTTACCGAACCATCGTCCGGCGCCAGTTTGCACAGATAATCCCAATCATGACGCTCTTGAGCACCAGCAAATACGAGGTAGTAACTATTTGTTGCTCGTTTGTAGATGGTAAACTCGGCTCGCACGCCACCGTTTTGTGACAGCATATGACAGAGACCAATGCGGCCAATCCCTTTGGGAACAGTATTAGCCACAATGCTATTCAACCAAGCTTCAGCACCCGGCCCAGTGACCGTTGCTTTAGAGAATGCTGACATATCCAAAAGTCCAACCTTCTCATTGACATGGCGACACTCTTGACCGACAAAATCAAAATAGTTGGAACGTCGAAAAGAATTCTTCTCAACAATACGCCCATCATCTAAAGCTTTAGAATGATTTTTATTCCACAGTGTATCTGCCTTATCGAGATCTCGCTCAGACAGCGAATAGTCGACGGGCGCGAACCAATTAGGTCTTTCCCAACCATAAACCGAACCAAAGACTGCTCCCAACTCGCGCATGCGCTCATAGCAGGGTGAGGTTTTTAAAGGACGTGCCGCACTGCGTTCTTCATCGGGATAATGATTCTTGAATACATGGTCGTAAGCCTCTTCATTTTTGGTCCGCAGATAGCCTCGACTAGCATAGGGCCCAAAACGGCGGGGATCGACACCCATCATATCTACGGTGGGCTCACCGTCGATAATCCACTCTGCCAATTGCCAACCTGCACCACCGGCGGCAGTAATACCAAAACTATGGCCCTCATTGAGCCAGAAGTTTTTCAAACCCCAAGCGGGACCAACAATTGGGTTACCATCTGGTGTATAGGCGATAGCACCGTTGTAGACCGTTTTGACGCCCACCTCAGCAAAGGCGGGAACACGTGCCATACAGGCTTCAATATGCGGCATAAGACGATCGAGGTCACCATTAAATAATTCATATTCTGATTGATCACTGGGTCCATCCACATAGCAACAGGGGGCACCCTCTTCATAGGGACCAAGAATAAAGCCACCGGCCTCTTCACGCAGGTAATAACCCGCATCAGATTCACGGAGTACAGCCTGCTCAGGCAGTCCTTGCGCCTTGCGCTCCAAAACCTCGGGATGCGGATCGGTAACAATGTATTGATGCTCTACTGGAATAACAGGGATATCCAAACCCACCATTTCACCAGTCTTGCGGGCAAAATTGCCGGTACAAGACACCACATGCTCACAGTGAATATCGCCCTTATCGGTTGTAACAATCCAACTGTTATCCGGTTGCTGCTCAATACCTGTGACTGTGGTGTTACGATAAATCTCTGCGCCGCGCGTGCGGGCACCCTTAGCTAGGGCCTGCGTAAGGTCCGCCGGCTGAATATACCCGTCATCTGGATGCTGTATGGCACCGATAAGGCCGTCGATATTAGCCATTGGCCAGGCTTCTTTGACCTGCTCCGGCGTCAGAAAATTGACCTCGACACCAACAGTCTGCGCCACCCCAGCATAGTACTTGTACTCATCCAGGCGATCCTCATTGGCGGCAAGACGAATATTAGATACCACACTAAAACCAACATCCTGTTCAGTTTCTTTTTCCAATTCATGATAAAAGTTAACTGAATACTGATGTAGTTTGCCAACCGAGTAGCTCATATTAAATAAAGGCAACAGACCTGCGGCGTGCCAAGTAGAGCCAGAGGTCAATTCCTTTCGCTCAACTAAAACCACGTCAGTCCAGCCTTTTTTGGCGAGATGGTAAAGGGTACTGACCCCGACAACACCACCACCAACTACCACAACTTTTGCACTCGTTTTCATAGCCATATCTCATACCGTAATTTCTGCAGTTTAACCCTCAATAAATGCTAAACAGCACCTAATTACGACCGCAATGTACCGCATAGCGTCATGCCTACAGGCCACATTATGTATGGCCTGCCGTCGTTTTTAAGACAACGGTGGACGGTTGTAGAAATACATCAATACAAGTAGACAGGGAAGATGGCGAAAACAAAAGAACGTCCTGACTAAGTCTCTGATAGATACTCTCTGTCATTGGCCTTTGTGGAGTATGATCTATGAGTGATATTGATATTGCCCGATTGGCACAAACTCAACCGATTGGTGACATTGCCAGCAGGCTTAATATTCCTGAGTCAGCGATAATCCCCTACGGCAGAACAAAAGCAAAAATAGATCCGGAGCACATTGCTTCGTTGAAGGATCAACCAGACGGCAAGCTGATTCTGGTAACCGCTATCACGCCAACACCTGCGGGTGAAGGCAAGACCACTACATCAGTAGGCCTGACCGATGGCCTTAATCGGATCGGTAAAAAAGCGTTGGTGTGTCTGCGCGAGCCGAGCCTTGGACCCTGCTTCGGTATGAAAGGTGGTGCCGCAGGTGGTGGCTATGCACAGGTAGTACCGATGGAAGATATCAATCTCCACTTTACCGGCGACTTCCATGCTATTGGTGCCGCCCATAATCTGCTATCCGCACTGATAGACAATCATATTCACTGGGGCAATAAGCTAGAAATCGATGCTCGACGGATTACATGGAAACGCGTTGCCGATATGAATGATCGCGCCCTGCGCAGCATCAACTGTGGGCTTGGCGGCCCCGGCAATGGATTCCCACGACAGGAAGGCTATGATATTACGGTGGCCTCTGAGGTGATGGCAATATTTTGTCTGGCCACCGACCTAGACGATTTAAAAGCCCGGTTAGATAAAATTGTGGTTGGCTATACCAGAGACCACAGGCCTATTCATGCCAGTGACATACTTGGCACAGGCGCTATGTCTGTTCTACTCAAGGACGCTCTGGCACCCAATTTAGTGCAAACACTGGAAAACAATCCAGCGATTATCCACGGTGGTCCATTTGCCAATATTGCCCATGGCTGTAACTCAGTAATCGCGACCAAAGCTGGTCTAAAAATGGCTGATTACGTGGTAACGGAAGCCGGATTTGGCGCCGATTTGGGGGCAGAAAAGTTTTTTGATATCAAGTGCCGTGCTGCCGGTTTGGCGCCAGATGCATCGGTGATTGTTGCAACAACCCGAGCGCTAAAAATGCACGGCGGTGTGACTAAAGACGATTTGGATAAAGAGAATCTCGATGCATTACAAGATGGATGCTGCAATCTGGTAAGGCATATTGAAAATGTGAAATCTTTTGGTGTTCCTGTAGTGGTAGGTATCAACCGCTTTACCTCAGATACCGATGCTGAAATCGCTCTAATCAAACAGGTTGCTGCCGCGAACGGTGTCAAGGCTATCGACTGTACCCATTGGGCAGATGGTGGAGCTGGCGCAGAGGAACTGGCTGCGGAAATTGCATCTATCGCCGACAGTGGCGCGGCAAGCTTTGCACCATTGTATCCAGACGATATGCCCATTTGGGATAAGATTAAAACCGTAGCAACAAGACTATATCGTGCCGATGACATTATCGCCGATCAAAAAATTCGCGATCAAATCCGTAATTTACAGGATGGTGGTTATGGTCACTTACCAGTCTGTATCGCCAAGACTCAATACAGTTTTTCAACTGATCCCAATCTCAAAGGCGCGCCCTCAGCACATGTGGTCGCAATACGCGAAGTGCGACTCAGCGCCGGCGCAGGTTTTATTGTAATTGTCTGCGGCGATATTATGACCATGCCGGGATTACCCAGAGTGCCAGCGGCAAACAGTATTGCCATCGATGAAAAAGGTCAGGTGGCCGGGCTGTTCTAAATCAATGACAGGTCAATCTCCGCCTCTACCAAAACTTTACCAGACAGGGTGATGACTCCAGCCTCAAAACAGCCCAGCCTCAGTCATACTAGCCATGCTCAGCTGTATTCATAGCAAAGAATTTTTGTCTCGGGAGTAGTTTGTGCTAGTCTTAAACTTTCCCGCAATCATCTCAACAGATCAAACACCAGTGGCAGTACAAGACTTTATTAACCGCAACAAGTTACCTCAGGCCTATCTGCAAAGTGCCCAACGATGGTTTGAGCCTTTATTGCAGCAATTTGCTGATCGATACGCCGTCGATACCAGCACACAAATAATGGGGATTAATGGCAGTCAGGGATCCGGCAAATCTACTTTAGCAGATTACCTATGCACTATGATCACAGATCGCCATGCTGTCTCTACTGTTGCGTTATCCATGGATGACTTTTACTTAACTAAAGCTGAACGTTTAGCACTAGCCGATACTGTACATCCTCTGTTGGCGACACGCGGGGTGCCGGGAACTCATGATATCGATCTATTTATAAATACAATAGATGGTCTAAAAGCTGGTGCGGATACGGCAATACCAAGGTTTGATAAAGCCGCGGATGATAGAGTCAGTGGCGATAAAGTGGAGATCCATCATGGCCCGGTGGACCTAATTGTAATTGAGGGTTGGTGTTGGGGCGCTAAGCCTCAGTCTGAATCTGAACTGCAACAACCGATTAATACGCTGGAATCAATGGAGGATCCCCATGGTCATTGGCGCCAGTACATCAACCAATCACTGGCCGGAAATTACCAACAGTTATTTGCTATGGTCGATCAATTGATAATGCTACAAGCACCTTCATTTGATGCGGTATACAACTGGCGACTGGAGCAGGAAACCAAACTAATGGAGCGCCTAAAAACAACCGAGAATTCAACTAAATCGGGGCTTATGTCTGCACAGCAGATAAGGGAATTTATTCAATACTTTCAGAGGATTACCGAGCATTCACTGCGAGAGATGCCAGCCCGAGCACAGCATCTTTATCAACTGGATCGGCAACGCAATATAATCGCCCATCGGACTGGGCCCAATATTCAGCAATAGCTAATGAGCGGCGACTTCATTCTGATTAAATTCACTAACGACACGCAATAACTGACGACAAGTAATCTGCCCCACCAGTCGACCATGATCTAGTACGGGACGACGCCGGTGGCCTTTTTTCAACATATCGTCCGCTACATCTACCAGATCAGCATGGATATCACAGAAATCCACATCCGCTGTCATATATTCTCTCACCTTACCAACATCGCCATTATCATTGTAGGTGGCCGCCAATATACCTTTGAGACAATCCATCTCAGATAGAACTCCCACCAATATATCTTGCTGATCAACAACACAGACACCCGATACTCGATGATCAATAATCAACCTAATCGCAGTGAACATGTCGGCTTCGGCAGATACTCTCACGGGGTCATGCAGCATATAATCACTTAAATCGACAGAACGTAACATAGCTTCCTCCACTGTGGGGTTTACAAGCGACCGGCAAACTCAATAAAGGGTTGCGGCCAACTACCTAGCACAATCACCAATATTAATAACAACAAAATAAGCACATCCTGAGCACCCATTTTCGAAGATAACCTGTTGTTGATAGACACAGGCAACGTCTTACTCATAGCAAAAATAAAACGTAGGTAATAATAGATGCCAATGGCACTACCAAGAATCAACGTTAGCATCAGCATCCACAACTGGCCCTGAATCGCTACATTGATAAGATAAAATTTACCTATAAATCCTGCGGTCAGCGGTATTCCCGCAAAAGATAACAAAGCGACTGATAGTCCACAGGCCTGCAGTGGCTGACGCCAGAACAGCCCTTCAAAGGCACCGATAGACAATGCGTCCTCATCAGCATCAGAGAGATGTGCGACTACAGCAAAGGCAGCTAATGTTGTTAGTATGTAAGCGGTTAAATAAAAAGTGACAGACTCACTAATCAATTGTGACTCGACCCTAGTCTGTGCATATGACATAGCAATCAGAGCCAATAATAAATAGCCGAAATGTGCGATTGATGAATAGGCAAGTAGACGTTTGATATTATCCTGCTGAAGCGCTAACCAGTTGCCGAAAAGCATCGATGCTGCCGCCACTATCGACAGCGCAAAAATCAATGTACTGTACTGATAGAGTTCTGCTGTGAGATAAAACCGACTCAGCGCTACAAAGACAGCGCCCTTAGATACAGTTGCGAGAAAGACGGTCACTGGCGTTGGCGCGCCCTGATAGACATCAGGGGTCCACATATGAAAAGGCACCACCGACAGTTTAAACCCTAAACCTGCCAGGATCATGGCACTACCCGCCATCATAACCAGTGGCTCCTGAGCATAGGCAGTGCCAGCTACAACACCTATACCAGCATAGGTCAAATCACCAGTAGCAGCGTAGACTAGGGCAAAACCAAACAACAACATAGCCGAGGCACAAGCAGATAGCACTAAATATTTTATCGCCGCCTCAAGAGGTAATTCTCCCTTCTCCGGAAATCCAATCATGGCATAGAGAGCAACACCCATAAGCTCCATACCCAATAACAAGGACACCATATGACTGGACTGAACTAACACCACAGCCCCCAATACAGAGAGTACTAGCAATAGATAGTATTCTTCTTTGCGTTCAGCCTCAGGTGCAAATGTATCTCGCGATAAAATCAAACTCACCAGAGACGAAAATAAGATCAATGTGGTGAAAAATAAACCCCAGTCGTCTACCTCTAGTAACACCGTCACCGACTGGTTAAATTGACGAGCATAGCCAGCGGCCCAAATACTGAGTAAAAAACCTGCGGCGGTGATCCACCAAGCGACATTCTGATCACGCTTGATAGACGCCTGAACCATAAGCACAAAGGCTGTGAGTGACAATGTCAAAATTGGCATCAAAGCCATTATTTCACTCAAATTCATGGCGTTACCTCCACTGCAGTGAGTTCAAGCAGACTATGCAATACTGGCTGAGCTATATCCAAAACCGGTTGAGGATATAACCCCAAGCCAATGAGCGCCGCCATCATCACCGCCATTGTCAGCATTTCACGACCGGCAAAATCCACCAAACTATGGCCTTTGAGTTTGGTATTAAACTCCCCATGAAAAGATCTCTGCATCAAAATAAGCGAGTAAATAGCACCAACAATCAAGCCCATCGCTGCTGCCACTGTCAT
>JASLVT010000053.1 GCA_030741175.1 Porticoccaceae bacterium | reverse complement strand
TAACCCGTTTACCCATTTCGGCACAGGTGCGAATAATTCGCCGCTGGATGCGAGGCAGAACTTCAAAGGGAATTTCCACGCCGAGATCACCACGGGCGACCATAATGCCATCTGCCTCGGCAATGATATCCACCATATTGGTGATGGCTTCTTGATCCTCTAGTTTAGCAATAACCTTGACTTCATTCGCTCTATCTCCAAGGAGTTCGCGCAAGGCAACAATGTCGGCTGCCTGACGCACAAATGACAACGCTATAAAATCTACGCCCTGTTCCATACCAAACATAATGTCGCGCCGATCTTTGTCAGTGATCGCCGGTAAATTCACTCGAATGCCGGGGAGATTGACATGACGTTTACTTTTTAGCAATCCGCCATCGATCACTTTTACCTGTAGTACACGTTCCTGCTTGCTAAGCACTTCAAGGTTAATTAGGCCGTTATCCACGGTGATGGTATCGCCTACATCAACATCATTGATAAGATCTTCATAGTTGATATGAATAGATGAGGATTCAACATCCTCTGCTCCGCGAGCTACGATCGATATAATATCGCCCTCATTTAGATGCAGATCGCCGACCATATCGCCAGTGCGAATTTCAGGGCCTTGAGTGTCGAGTAAGATAGCAATCGGGTGTTTGAGTTTAGTATTTAACTGATGAATCCTCTGAATGATATTGGCGTGAGAATTGTGGTCTCCATGAGACATATTCAGGCGTGCGACATTCATGCCCGCGTTGGCGAGTTTTTCCAGCATTTCTATGGATTCAGTAGCTGGGCCGATGGTGCAGATTATCTTTGTTTGGCGCATATGATCTCACGGTTAGTAGCGATTAAATGTAAGGGGATATCCCAGTTTTGTTGCGACAGCTGATCGATTTCTTGACTGCTATGGGCGAGGCCGATCAATAGTGGCTTTTGTCGACTGCTTTTGGCCATAAAGGCCAGTGTACGATCGTAGAAGCCGCCGCCCATACCCATGCGATTGCCCTGCCGATCGAAGGCCACCAAGGGCATAAAAATAATATCCAAACTCCATGGAGGTGCCAGCTGGCGGCTCTCAAGTCTCGGTTCTAGTATGCCAAATCGATTGGACAACAATGTTGTTTTAGCGCTGTACTCACCGAAATAGAGACGATTTTCTTTAAACGGGTGGAGAATCGGTAGAAAGCATCTTTTTCTGGCTTTGAGTGCTATCTCGGTCAAGATAGAAGGATCTATCTCTCCATCATTGGCCAAATAAACGCCCACCCGCTTAGCGCGAAGAAACACAGGATCCCGACATATAATGGTCGCCAACTGGTCGGCATGTAATCGCTGCTGATCTGCTGGCATAGCCCGTCGGGCTGCACGTAGCTGTTGTCTAATATTGTCACCGTTCATGAATAAGAACCGACAAGTCAATTAAGTCCCAAAGTGCCGCTGCCAACGTGGCCTTGAACCGAAGAGTTCAAGGTGGCTGCCCTCGCAACAAATCAGGCGTTCCGGCGCACGGAATTGCACAACATTGCTGACGGAGAACTGCCGGATAAAAATTATCGGCTCAGGGACTTCTTGGCTGGCAAACACCCCAGGAGAGCCTAGTATAACAGAGGGGCAATCAAAAAATGGTATTTGGCAGAGATTAAATTCGACCAATTAGTGCAGTTTCAGTTAGCTAGGTCGTTGAGTACTGAGTCAAGTTTTGAATCCATCGATTGCAATAGGTCGGCAGCACCGTTATCCATTCGTGCAGACTCTTCACTGCGAATTAAATCGTGCGCTAAGTTGAGCGCTGCCATAACAGCGATACGCTCAAGACCAATAATATGAGAGCCACGACGAATTTCTTCCATTTTTTCGTTAAGCAGTTGAGCCGAGTACTCCAGAGCCTCGCGCTCATCTGGTTGACAGTTGACTTGGTATTCTTTGTCCAGAATACGGATTTTTAAAGATATGGTTGCCATGATTATTGCTCAGCACTCATTGAACGAAGCCGATTGATCATGGTTTCAATTTTTTGCCGAGCCAATTCATTCTTTTCAATCAATTCAGAGCGCTCACCCATAAGCCCAGCCTCTCGTTCAAGGAGAAGCTGGTTTTCGCGTTTAAGCTGTTGGCACAACTCAATCAGTTGATCGAGCTTTTGTTCAACACTGTCGGTCTCATTCATAGTATTGGCACTATATATTAGGGGCATGGCAATAACCGCATAACTATAGGCACAGAATTGGATCTGGTCAATTGCAAGATTTGATGCAGCCAATAGGCGAGGGTGTTAATATAAGAGTCAATTTTATGAGGTAGCCCTGTGACCTTTGAACAACTCGAAGATCTTTTCTATACACTACAAATTCGCGCTAACCCCTCAGGGTTTCACGGTTTTCTCTGTGGCCGACTAAGTTGCGGTGCGGTTGATATGCGGCAGTTAGTCGAAGCCTCCAGCCAGTGGTTGGCAATGACTGACGAGCAGGCCGAAGCAGCGGAAAATTCCCTTGAAGATTTTTATGAAGCATCTTTAAGCAATTTAGAGGATATAAGTTTCCTATTTCAGCCGCTGTTACCCGATGATGAATTGCCATTGGCGGAGCGTCTGGTGGCAATTGGCGATTGGTGCAGTAATTACATTTCGGGGCTCGGTGATGGCATGGGAAAAGAATTTGAAGTCTCTTTAGATGGCAAAGAAGCGCTGCAAGACCTCGCTGCGATAGGTCAAATTTCTGTAGATTTCGACGCTGACGACGATGATGGCGAGCGAGATTATGCTGAGCTGGTTGAATATATTCGCATTGCAGTGCAGTTAGTGTTTTCTGATTTGCATCCTGAGCTAGAGACTGAGGCTGAGCCAACCATCCACTAGTGAAGTTCTACTAGTGAAGGTCCGCTAGGAATTGGCGCTATGATTTCACAGAGACAGTATGCATCTCGACGCAGAGACCTTATGGCTATGATGCAGAGTAATAGCATAGCAGTCATTGCCGCAGCGCCTGAGAGAATCCGTTCTAAAGATACTTATTATCCCTACAAACAAAGCACTAATCTGAGTTACTTATCCGGCTTCCCTGAGCCGCAATCCGTTATGTTATTGATACCCGGTCGCCAACAGGGTGAGGTGGTATTTTTCTGTCGTGACAAGGATCCACTGCGCGAGACATGGGATGGATATCGCCAAGGGCCTGAGGGCGCGGTGAAAAATTTTGGTGCCGATGATGCGTTTCCCATCAACGATATTGACGATATTTTGCCTGGTCTACTCGAGGGTCGCGATCGTGTTTACTACAGCATAGGGAAAGACGCAGAGTTTGATCGGCACCTGATGGAATGGGTTAACGGTGCGCGAGACATACATGGTAGTGATCTCACTTCGCCAGGTGAGTTTGTCGATCTTGATCATTTGGTCAGTGAGATGCGGTTGATCAAGAGTGCTGCTGAGATCAAGTTGATGCGCAAAGCGGCGGAGATTTCCGCGCGCGCTCATCGGCGCGCCATGCAGACGAGTCGGCCGGGACTCTATGAATACCAGTTGCAGGCGGAAATGGAACACGAATTTATGTTGTCCGGCGCCACTGGTCCGGCTTATACCAGCATCGTGGGTGGAGGTAAAAACGGTTGTGTACTGCACTATATTGAGAACAGCGATAAATTGCGTTCTGGAGACCTAGTGCTGATTGATGCTGGCTGTGAATATCAGAATTATGCGGCAGATATTACTCGCACCTTTCCGGTGAACGGGCGGTTTAGTCGTCAGCAGGCGGCCATTTACGATATTGTCTTGGCCTCGCAAGCTGCAGCGATGGAGATGATTGCACCTGGATTGGAATATCATTTGGCCAATGAGGCGATTGTGCGCGTAATTACTCAGGGCTTGGTTGATTTAAAAATCCTTAAGGGCGACGTTGATGAGTTGATTGCGCGGGATGCTCACCGCGACTTTTATATGCATAATTCTGGGCATTGGTTGGGTATGGATGTCCATGATGTGGGTGATTACAAGATAGATAATCATTGGCGTATTTACGAACCAGGTATGATGCTGACGGTGGAGCCTGGAATCTATATCGATCCGCACAATATGAATGTCGATGAGCAATGGCGCGGTATTGCTGTGCGTATTGAGGATGATTTGCTGGTCACGGCCAATGGCTATGAAAACCTTTCGGCAGAGGTGCCCAGTGATCGGCAAGAAATTGAACAGTTAATGGCCAGCTAAATTATTGTAGAGACGCGATGATGAGTGCGGATATATCAACTGCCAATAACAGCTACGACATTGTTATCGTCGGTGGTGGAATGGTGGGTATCAGTTTGGCGTTGCTGTTAGCGGATCAGCATAATTGGAAAATATTGTTGATTGAAGCGCAGGCGATGAGAAATGCGTCTGAGGTTACTTATAGCCCTAGTTTTGATGCCCGCTCGACAGCGCTCTCCTGGAGTAGCCGCAAAATTTATCAATCTATGGGTTTATGGCCTGAGCTTGAGTCCTCTTTGTCCGATATTAACCAAATTCATGTCAGTGACTACGGGCGCGTGGGGATAACACGTATCGATGCCAAAGCGGCCAATGTTGATGCGTTGGGTTATGTTGTTGAAAATCAACGTCTTGGAGCGGCCCTGTTGGGCAAACTTGACTCAAGCCTAGTGGAGTTCCGCGGTGCCACCCGAGTTCAGGCCGTCAAACCGCTGATATCCGGCATGCAGTTGACCTTTGATGATAGTCACAGCGCCCATGCCAAGTTATTGGTTATTGCCGATGGTGCGGGTTCCAGCACTGCTCAAGCGCTGGGAATCTCCAGTCAAACCAAGGCCTATCAGCAGTCTGGCATTATCGCCAATATCAGCCTCGCCAAACCTCATCAGGGTGTGGCCTACGAGCGGTTTACTGATCAGGGGCCCCTAGCCCTGTTGCCTTTGACACATTTCCAAGGCCGTCCGCGGAGTGCTCTGGTTTGGACCTTGCCAGTGGATAAAGCTGAGATATTGATGCAGACGGACGATCAGGAGTTTCTCGAAGCTTTGCAGGAACGATTTGGTTATCGGCTTGGAGCATTCGAGGCTGTGGGTGAGCGATTGAGCTATCCTCTGGCGCTGACCACCGCCTCCGAACAGGTGCGTAGCAATCTCGTGGTGATGGGCAATGCGGCACACAGTCTTCATCCAGTGGCGGGACAGGGGTTTAATCTGTCGCTGCGCGATGCCGCGTCGCTCGCCAACATATTGGGTGACCATCCAGAGACAATAGGTGAGCTTGCCACACTGCAACGCTATTACTCTGAGCAATCTGCGGATCAGCGCAATACCTTGCTGTTTAGTGACAATCTACCTAGATTATTTGGCATGTCCTCACCAGTGGTTGCTATGGGGCGTAACTGCGGTCTAGTCGCGATGGATTTAGTGCCGCCCTTGCGGGAGCAGTTTGCTCGCTTTGGTACGGGCATGAATGCAGTCGGAGTGAGGCATGGTTAACCCGACGCGGAGATCCTATGATGTCATTATTGTGGGGGCAGGGATGGTTGGAGCCTCTGCGGCCTGCCTATTGGCGCAGACCAATCGAGAATTAACTATTGGGCTTATCGAAGCGCGCCTGTCAACGCCTTTTAATCCACAGCAGTTTGATCCACGAGTGGCGGCTATCACTGAAAAATCGCGATTGCTGTTGGAGCGCTGTGGTCTGTGGCAGGCTATGGTCGATAAGCGTGTCAGTCCTTATCTGGCTATGGATGTTTGGGATGCAGAGGGTACTGGTCGAATAGAGTTTGATTGCCATACCATTCATCAGTCTAATCTGGGTCATATAGTTGAAAATGCCGTATTGGTAGACTGTTTGTTGGCTGAAATTGAGATGCTGCCAAATGTAGACTTCCACTGCCCAGTGAATATCGCCAATTATCTGGTCGATGAGGATGGCGTGATGGTTGAGTTGGTAGATGGTGGTCGCCTCGACGCTCAGCTCCTTGTCGCAGCTGATGGCGCTAACTCAGCTATTCGCCAACATTTTAAATTCGCAACGAAAGAGTGGGATTATGGCCATCAGGCTATAGTGACTACCATCACCACTGAGCGATCACACCAGCAGATCGCACGGCAGCGGTTTATGCCAAAAGGCCCTCTGGCTCTGTTGCCGCTCAGCGATCAAGGTAATTTGCATCAGTGCTCCATTGTGTGGTCTCAGGAAACGGAAGAGGCTGATGAGCTGATGGCATTGGATGATCGGCAGTTCTGTCAGCGGTTGTCGGAGGCCAGTGAATATTGCTTAGGTCAGGTGGTCGATGTTGAGCAGCGATATGCTATTCCTCTGCGTCAGCGCCACGCTATCGACTATGCGATTCATAGGGTTGTTTTGCTGGGTGATGCTGCTCATAGCATTCACCCGTTAGCAGGTCAGGGGGTGAATCTCGGTTTTGCCGATGTTGAGGTGTTGGCGGATGAACTGAATCGAGCTCTAACGCGTGGTATTGATGTCGGTGATCTCTCAGTGTTGCGTCGCTATCAGCGTCGGCGCAAGCCGGACAATTTGGCGACCATGGCGGCGATGGAAGGCTTTAAGCGACTATTTGCAGCAGACCAATTACCCATAAGGCTTTTGCGCAATCTAGGTATGTCGACATTAAATCAGCAATCAGCGATCAAGAACGCCATGATAAAGCGTGCGATGGGAATTGATTGACTTGCCCTAGCTAGGGTTTTTACTGGCTTAGTGCAACAAGTTTAAATGCGCCATTGTTGGCCAGAACATTGGCCTTTGCGAAATACTGCGTCGCTGTATGTTCAAGGGGAATAAAGGCATTTACCACAAACAGAGCTTGTCCGGACGAGGACAGCAATCTTTTGCTATTGAATAGAAACTTGATATTCATCTCATCGTCTACAGTGAAGCCTTGGTGAAACGGGGGATTGCAGAGGATGGTGTCAAACGCTTGGTCGAGTTGATCTCCGGCATCGGCAGCGATCACTTGATAATTAGAATGAGGTAGATGAGCAAGGTTTTCTTTTGTCGCCGCCAATGCCGCTGCGTTGTTGTCGGTGCCGGTTATCGATCTGAACGGATAGCGACTAGCTTCGCAGCTGAGGTAGCCATAACCACATCCCAGATCCAATAACGACTTTGGTGTCTTGTCATAGCGGGTTAAAAACTGAGGTAAGTGTTCTATCAGGAAAGCGCTTCCGCGATCAATCTTATCCCAACCGAAGATGCCAGGCTTGCTTACATATTGCCTATCAGTGGCCATTTGATATGGCACATCAATTGGCCGTAGCTGAGAATAGTTTTTGTCATCCAATTCACTGGTACTGGTGTCACAAGACCTGATTGATGCAAAGTAATTAAGCCCATGTTTTTCAGTACTAGTTTTATCGCCTAATCGCGTGCAGGCTTGCTTGACGTATGTTTTTATCCCCTCATTTTTTTCGCCGCTGAGCATCAATTGCCCCTCAGGTTTTAATAGCCAAGCAGCTTGATTTATAACATGGTGACTACTTGCCCGTTCTTTTGATATGCGGAACAGTATGACGTCAAAGTCATTTGGGGCAAATTCAGAAAAATCGAAATCATTAAAATGACTGGGTATGCCAG
>JASLVT010000052.1 GCA_030741175.1 Porticoccaceae bacterium | reverse complement strand
GCCAGACGTGCTCTGCGACGATAGTCCCATTGAGAGGCACTTATGGGGGGTAATAATTCGTCCCACTCAAGCCCAGCGCGACTCATACTGTTAAGCAGCTGCTGTTGCTTAAACTCTATTTGCTGCGCATGGTTAAGATGCTGCAAACTGCAACCGCCACAGCGTGAGTAATGCTTACAGCTGGGCTCCTCTCTATGAGTGGAAGCACCCAGTACTTTGGTCACTATGCCTTCATCATAGTTGCGCTTGCGCTTGGTGTAGCGAAATTCAACAGTCTCTTCAGGAAGTGCGCCGTCAATAAAGCAGGCCTTGCCATTCACACGCCCCACACCGCGCCCATCGTGGCTAAGATCAACGATTTCGCAGCTAATCAACTGTTTATCACTCACGATATTGCTCGATTATTGGTATTTATTGAGGTGGGTGGGAATGGTAGCAGATCTGCCGAAACAACCCGAATGATAGTTACTTGCGTAGCATAAATTTACAGAGTCGATTTTAGACAGGATAATCATATTTTTACGCTGCTATGGAGATTGAAACGAATGGCCAAGAAAGGTGACTTGGATGAATGGAGCTGGCTCAGCAAACTATTCCACTGGGTCACAGCGGGATTGATTTTTATTCAAATTCCCCTAGGTTTCTACGCCAAAGATCTTAAACTCTCCCCGCTCAAGATCGATATGTTCATATGGCATAAATCGATCGGTATGCTGATTCTCTTGGTCGTTATCATGCGTTTACTTTGGCGTATCAGAAGCACTATTCCACTCCCTATCGCAGCCACCGCAATAGAAAAGGCGCTAGCCACCGCGGCTCATGCTGTACTCTATGGTCTGATGCTAGCGCTACCATTGTCGGGTTGGTTGATATCCTCTGCCGCCAATTTTCCAGTAAAATTATTTTGGCTAATTCCATTGCCCGCCATTAGCGGGCCGGACGAGTCTGTAAAATTATTGGCAACTGAGATTCATATAGCATGCGTAATCAGTCTTATCTGTATACTCATCGTGCATATAGGTGCCGCTTTGAGACACCATATTCTACTTAAAGATGATGCACTTAAACGAATGTGGTTCTGATCGATGCTACTGATGAAAATGCGAGAAAAATGTCTAGCAATACTAATGGCACTGTTTGGCACTTTAATCTACCAATCAGTGCTCGCCGATAGTTGGCAATCTAGCGCACTCAGTAGCGATCTCGAATTTATTGCTAGCTACCAAGGTCTTCCCATCAATGGTCGTTTTAATCGGTTCTCAGTCGCGGCTAACACTGACCAAGCAACACAGCTGACGCAGCTTGATGTCAGGGTATTTATATCCAGCGCAGATATGGGCAGTAGCGAAATTAATCAGGCTATTCAAACTACAGATTGGTTTAATTCAGGCGACTTCAGTGAAGCAATATTTACTAGTCAGCATCTAGAAACTGTCTCCAGAACAGAAAATAACGCTGAGTATATTGCTCACGGTGAACTACAACTCAAAGGATTAAAAAATAGCATAGCAGTCCCTCTCAGCTGGAAAAATAATGGCTCTGATCAAGTAGTAATAGCTGGTGAGCTAACATTGGATCGCAGTGATTTCGGTATTGGCATTGGCGACTGGGCAAGCGGCGAACAAATTGGTCTAGCAGTGCGTGTCTCGTTTGCTGTGCAACTGGATAGGACCAATGAATAAACGCAGCATAACCCTCCTCTTCAGCATCATTCTAAGCAGTTGCACCAAACCTGTGCAAAAACAGGAGGCACCGGTATTGCTAGACCAACTGCCCCTTGAGCGCTATCTCTCAGCAAATTCAGCGCCGGTCTTCCAAGTTGATTCTCAGCGCTCACAGGTACTCGTCAAGGTGCGCCGTGGCGGGCTGATGGCAAAGCTGGGCCATGATCATATTGTATCTAGTCGGCAACTGCGGGGCTTTATTCTGATGGATGAGGTCAATCAGCGCTGTGAAGCTGATTTCTACATTCCTCTGCAGTTGTTGGAAGTAGACAACTCCGAGCTGCGCAAACAGGCACAAATGAAAACCACGCCTTCAGCCAAAGATATTGCTGGCACCAAAATTAATATGCTGAAAAGCCTAGAAGTCGAGCAATTTCCAATGGTGAAATTACGCAGTGCAGACTGCTCTAGCGCATTTACCAATAATGTTGTAACAGTGGAAATTCAACTTCATGGCGTGACACAGAAGCGGCAAATAACGCTTGATTGGTACAGAGACAGGATGGGGTTTATAACCCTACAGACTGAATTTTCACTATTACAAACCGACTTCGATATCACGCCATTTGCAATTATGAATGGTCTCATTGCCGTTGAGGACAGATTGGAAATCGATGTCGAGTTAACTGCTAAACCGCTGGACACTACCAAACAATAGACTTGCCATCCCAATCTACAAATGACAGTTGCCCGTCTATCTCGGCCTCATCCATAATCAGTGCCAAACGCTCCACAACAAAGGCGGGAGCGAATAAGTGTTCTTTTGGCACCGATGCTTGAAATGGCTTGGATAACTCGGTATCGGTGGTCCCGGGATGAAAAGCAATCAACTTCACGTTCTTCGCTCTGCGTGCATATTCAACTGCAAAGCTTTTTAGCATGCTATTCAGCGCCGCTTTGGAGGCACGATAGGCATACCAACCGCCCAACCGATTATCGCCAGTACTGCCAACTCTGGCACTAAATACCGCGACCGGACAGGGCGTATCGCCGGCGATAATTTTATGCAAAAGCTTTAACCAAAGGGAGGGAACGATGGTATTGACGTGAAAAATCTCATGCATCGCAGAGCCATCAATATCCTCTAAACGCTTCTCTGGCCAGATATGATCTGTATGTAGCTGACCATGACAAATGCAGACTCGATTAACTTGGCCACTGTACTCCTCTAGGCCCGCCACCACCTCTTTCATAGCGTCTTCACTATAATCCTCGACCTGAATCCAGACCAGTCTGGTATTAGAAATCCAGGGAGCTGAGAGGTCCTCTGTTTGTGGATTGCGACTAACTGCAACTACTCTGTCTATATTCGGATCGGTTAAAAATTTGGCCACAACAGCTTGACCTAGGCCTCCACTGGCTCCAAATACCAGTGCGTTATTTGTGTCACTACTCATGATATCTCCGATCTAAATTACAGCTGTCGCAGCGAGGTTTGCCGGTCAGCAAACGGGAGATTGTATAGCGATAACGCGCAAAAAATAAATAGCCAATGTCTGCAAATTGTTTAATTAGGGGCCATCGAAGCACAGCGACCCATTTGCGCTTGCCCACCAAGACCCATGCTCTGTAGGTTACATCGAGACCAAAAAGCATCTCACCATCGCCTGTCTGACCATGCAAAATGCGATCAGCCTGCTGTAGATTTATCTGCGGGAAGCGATCACAGAACTCAGCATGATAGATATTTTCAAAGGCTAGGTTTCCCGCCGTATCCAGCTTTTGCAGATGACGCATTTCTGCGACACAGAGCGGACAGCCGCCATCATAAAAAATAGTTAAGGCTGCAGTCATTTAATGCTCCATCAACATAAGTGTCATCACAACAAGGTGCGCAAGGCAAACAATAGCGGTGAGTCGCGCGCGCATATAGCGGTAATCATTCGCCGTCTCGACGGCTAAACAGGACTCGAGGTAGAGCACACTCAAAAAACCTAACATCAACAGGCCAACGGCTAGCATGGTGAATATCGGTGAAATATATATTATTAACAAGCAAAGCCAGGCCAGTAGTGCGAGCAGATTGCTAAAGACGATAGCGCTCCTCGCTAGAGACATTTCTTCGCACAGCCTAGCCTGTGACCATAAAGTCCCAGTCAAAAAACTTAAGATAACTCCACTGTAGGCAATAAAGACATAGGGCGCATAGAATCCGAAAATAGAGGCGCTGTGCAGACCTTGACCAAAAGCCACGCCATGGAGCATGACCGCTAATGGGAGTAGGAACGGGATAAGCCCTAAATAACCAAGAATATTAACCAGTCGAGACAATCTAAAGTCCATAGTTTATTGGAGTCGATTCACGTATTACAACATATGCCACGGCATCCCATGTACGTTCAGCATGATATTTTGGATGTAGTCACCCATCATAGGTTGCTGGTCTAGCGCTTGATAGTACCCGTACAACCACTGTTTCGGAGACTGTTAGGGATTGCTTAATGCATCAGATCGGACTGCTGTGGTTCAATAATGATTTTCGCATTGGCGATAATGCCACGTTGCTGCGCGCCTCTGAGGAGGTCGACCAACTTATTTGTCTGGCACTGATTCCATCAGAAACCACCGCTCCGGACAAATTCAAACCAGCTACTCTGTCTACTCCTCGCCGTAAATTTTTAAATCAAAGCCTAGAGGACCTGGACCGAAACCTCAACGCACTGGGTCAGCATCTTGTTGTGTCTCAGCATTCAATTGAAGACAGTTTCTCCAAATTGATCGCCCAACATAACATTACCCATGTGTTCTGCAGTCAAATCAATGGTTCGTACGAGACTAATCAGTGGCAAAACTTAATTAAGCATTACCCGATGATTAATTTTCATCAAGTCGCTAATAACCGTCTCTTTGAATCGTCTCAATTGCCATTTGCTACTGCTGAATTACCCAACAGTTTTTCTAAGTTTCGTCGTCAGGTGGAAGATATACAGGTGATAAACGCAGCCCCCTCGCCTAAAAAATTACCAGCTAGCCCAATCCCTAAGTCGAGCCGTCAATCAATTAAGTCGCATTTTAAGACTTCTAATCGGGACCTATTCAAGGGAGGCGAGAGTAGCGCTAGACAACATGTAACAGACTATTTTCAGCGTGGCTTAGCCAGCACTTATAAAGAGACCCGCAATGGCTTGGATGGTATGGACTATTCCACTAAATTCAGCCCGTGGCTAGCCAATGGCTGTTTATCTCCGCGGCAAGTTCTAACCGAGCTGCACAGGTATGAGCGACAGGTTGAGCGCAACGAGTCGACCTACTGGATCTACTTTGAATTACTTTGGCGAGAATACTTTAAATGCTACGCAGATAAATATGGCCATCGAATTTTTGCTTTTTCTGGCATCAATGGTCGTCGACCTACCACTAGTTTCTATCCGCAACGATTTCAAAAATGGTGTCAGGGCAATACACCCTACCCAATCGTTAATGCCTGTATGAAACAGCTAAATAGTACCGGCTATATGTCCAATCGAGGACGTCAGTTAGTGGCTAGCTGTTTCGTTCATGAATTGGATTTAGACTGGCGTTACGGAGCCAGTTACATGGAACAGCAATTAATTGATTATGATATGGCAAGCAACTGGGGAAACTGGCAATACCTTGCTGGCGTGGGCGCCGATCCGCGCGGACATCGTCGCTTTGACCTCGATAAACAGACGCAGATCTATGACCCAAAAGGACAGTTTATCAAACGCTGGCAGGGAGACCGTGGCGACCCCGTATTAGATACCAATGATATTGTCGATTGGCCCATCGCCAATGCTGAAACGTAGGCAAATCAATGACCCAATTTCATACACTACGACTTATTCTGGGCGATCAACTCAATCATCGTCACAGTTGGTTTCAGCAGCAAGATGACGGCGTCCTCTATGTACTTGCCGAACTCCATCAAGAGGCTAATTACGTTGTACATCATATCCAAAAACTGTGCAGTTTTTTTGCCGCCATAAAAGATTTTTCACAATATTTGCAACGGCAAGGACATATAGTTGAATATCTTACACTGGATAAAACGGTGCATTTTACTGATCTCAACGATCTGATCGTCTCTCATTGTGCAGCTCATAATATCGATTATGTCGAATATCAGCAGCCTGATGAATTTAGATTATCTGAACAACTAAAAACTCTGCAGTCGCATTCATCATTGCACACTCGATGCTGCGATACCGAACACTTCCTACTGCCATTTGAGCAGATCGCTGATGTGGTTAACGTTGGCAAGCACAATCGTATGGAGACGTTTTACCGCAAGATGCGTAAACGCTTCAACATTCTGATGGATGCTGACCAACCGAGAGGAGGGCGGTGGAATTTCGATGGCGACAATAGACAAAAACTCAAGCCAGCCGACTTACAAATGGTTCCCCACCCTTTGCTGTTTAATAACAACGTCGACGAATATCTCGAACGCATTGAGCGCCACAATATAAGCTCGATTGGAACCTCAACTAGTGAACTTCTGTGGCCCATTAACCACCAGCAAGCCACAGAGTTATTACATTTTTTCTGCCAATCTTGCTTGCCAAACTTTGGCCGTTTCCAAGATGCGATGACACAACATGGAGACAATCGCTGGAGTCTTTATCATTCCAGGATTTCCTTCGCACTTAATAGCAAAATCCTTCATCCGATGGAAGTCATTGAAACTGCTCTACGTTATTTTGATGATAACGAACAAATAGATCTTGCACAGATCGAGGGTTTTATTCGTCAAATCTTAGGTTGGCGTGAATATATACGTGGCGTCTACTGGGTCAACATGCCCAATTATGCAACGTTAAATGTGCTAGCCGCAGACCGGCAACTACCAGATTACTTTTGGACCGGTGACACAAAAATGGCCTGTGTAAAACAAGCCATTGACCAGTCCTTAAATTATGCCTATGCCCATCATATTCAGCGGTTGATGATCACCGGTAACTTCTGCCTGCTTGCGGGTATTGATCCTGATCAGGTCGATCAGTGGTACCTGGGCATTTACATTGATGCGATTCAGTGGGTAGAGCTGCCCAATACCCGAGGCATGAGCCAATTTGCTGACGGCGGTTTAATTGCCACTAAACCCTACGCGGCCAGCGGCAGTTATATCAATAAAATGAGCGATTATTGTCGAGACTGCCATTACAACGTCAAAGAGCGCTTTACGGAGAATGCCTGCCCTTTTAATAGCCTATACTGGCACTTTATGCATCGTCACACTGACAGGTTTGCACGCAATCAAAGAACCGCAATGGCTTATCGCACTTGGAATAAAATGGACCCACAGGTGCAAGAAAAACTGTTACAAAAAGCCACAGTTTATCTTGATAATCTGGATGCTCTATGAGCATCCAGTCACATGGTAAATTTTAGCCCGTTCAATCAAGGCACACTCGCCTCAATTAAGGCATCGATAATAGTTGCGTAATTATCAAAGAACTCTTTTGAAGTACCATCTTCGAGAGTGAGTGGAGTTTTGACTCCTCCTCTCTGCGCACTGCCACTGCTTAAATCGACCAAGCCAATAGATTCCAAAAATGTTGCTAACCTCACACGAAAATCTATCGAGCCCAACCAATTGATGTACTTTAAAATACCCCAATCCTGTTGCGATCCGCCGGTGGATTGGTATTTGGTGATACGAGTGAAAACCACATCATTGACACGGTCGACAAAAATATACTGACCAAATTTCCCACTGGCATTAAAAATAACTGCTCTTTCATCATGATTTGAAATCCACCAATGCATTGAATAGCCTCGGTCTTTCTCTATGGTGTCACTATTTAAACTATCCCAGACTTTGCTAAAGGTCGCATCAACATAATCGCTCGAAATGACCTGCTCGCCCTTCCATTGGCCACTGCGCGCAAATAGCAAACCGAAGCGGGAAAACTGCCTTACTGTGGTATCAATGCAGCAGTATGTAAGAGGATTTCCGGCACTGTCCTTCCACAAGACGACATCGGTCAGACCAATTTTATTGAGAATGCGATCTGCCAATAATTTGTCCGCAGCTATGCCCGTAGCCTGGTATAAAATATCACCTAACAGCATTGAATTTACGTTGTTGTATTCAAAAAGTTGATCCGCCTGTTTCTCGACTCCCACCTCTCGTGCATAAGCCAAGTGATCGGGTGAAAAAAACATTTCTTCATGCTCATGATCAGGCATATCGAGTCCACTGGACATGTTGAGCAGCTGTCGAATCGTTATATCGC
>JASLVT010000051.1 GCA_030741175.1 Porticoccaceae bacterium | reverse complement strand
GTGCTTTAACAGCTTCTCGAGAATACTCACAACGCGCTTGTAGTCACCTTTTTCATAGTAGAGCACACGCTGCAATGACCACCATCCCTCTTTCGGTAGGATGCCTTTGGACTCAACATCGGTGATTGCCTCCTCCAAAATTCGTAGAGAATCACGTTTGCGCTCCAACTGGTAGTAAATCTGAGCCAACAATACTTTGGCATCAGCACCGACAATGGTGGACTCTTGCATATAGATTTCTAGTTCTTTTGCCGCTTCAGCATAACGCTCTTCAACGGTAAATAACTGCGCCAAGGTGTAACGGGTGTCCAATCGTAGTTCAGGTGGCGTACCGGCGCCATTAATCACCTTACGGTAGGAGCGGATGGCACTACCAAAGTCCTCAAGCGAATAGTGCACATAGCCTTGAAATTTCCAGATCTGTGTTTGCTCATAGTCCGAGGAGCAGGTCTTTGGATTCACTTCAATATTATTGAGCTGGATCAGAGATTCAGCCCACTGCTCTTCTTCAAGAACACCCTGAACTTTTTCTAAGGCTTTAGCACATTTGGCACCAACCGCTTGGCGTTGGCGTGTTTTTACATTTTTATACTTTGGCTCTTTCTTTTCCTCTGCTACTGCTACAGTGCCAATCACTGACTGTGGATCTGCAACGGTAAAGATCAGAGGTAACAAAAAAGCTGCGCCGAATACGACTAATTTTTTGGTATGTCTCAACATCAGATATCCCTTATTTAGCCATTTGGAAGGTAAATTTATACAGCACCCCTGGCACTTCCTGCGCGGTGCCATCGATGACCCTTGGGTTGTACTTAAGCTTGTTCGCAGCCTTCATAGCGGCGCGACCAAAACCCCAGCCCTCGGGCCATTCTTCAACCATGATCGGATCCCGAACACCGCCTGTCGTCGTGATAATCACTTCTACAACGGCATATCCCTCTTTGCCGCGAGTCTGGGCACGACGAGGATACTGTGGCTGCGGTACATATACGGGTATGTAATCAGAATCTCTGGCAAAGCCGGAGTTACCGATACTTAAATTGCCACCAGCCTTGGGGGCAGCCATGCTCACCGCATTATCAGGCACCTCGAATTCCAGGTCCTCTTCCGGAATATCGGGCGGAGGTGTCTCGGGATCTTCTGGTTTTTCAACCTCCGACGACTTAGCATTCTCGGTTAATTGCCTATCGACATGCAGGAAATCTGGAATCTTAAATGCTTCTTTTTCATCCAAGTCCTTGTTACCAGAGTCAATCAACTTGTACATCAAGATAATTAATGCAAAGGTAACGAACATGCCCAGTGCGGCAGAAGCACCCACTCTCTTAGTATTCATTTTATAAACTCAGTCGTTTTCTACAGAAATAGCCACGGGATTAATACCAATATCTCGCGCGATATCAGCGACCTTGGCGACTGTTTCAATGTTTGACTCATTATCGGCTTGGATTACCATGCCGCCCTTTGGATTGTCGTTAAATAATCGCGTTAGATTCAGTTTAAGAGCGGTATCCTCTACACGCTTTTTATCAATCCAATACTCATTGTTATCGCTTATCGCCACCAGGATCCCCACCTTCTTATAGGGATCAGCAGTATTCGCATCGATCTTATTTACATCAACGCCGGGAAGCTTGATAAAAGATGCTGTCACAATAAAAAAGATCAGCATGATAAACACCACATCAAGCATCGGCGTTAAATCGATCGTTTCGCCCTGAGGGCTTGCTTTACTTGTTCTGTTACGCATAGTTCTCTCTCACAGGAGGCCCGCCGAGTGTTTGGCGGGCTCCAATTAGTGATCCATGGTCAAATGGTCTTCCAGCAGGTGTTTTTCGCGCTCAGCCTCTCTCTCAACATAGGTCAGACCAAAAACGCCTGATAGAGCGGCGACCATGCCTGACATCGTTGGGACCGTTGCCTGTGAAACACCACCGGCCATTGCCTTGGCATCACCGCCACCAGTAAATGCCATGACGTCAAATACTACGATCATACCGGTCACTGTCCCCAGCAAACCAAACAATGGAGCCAGAGCCACCAATGTTTTTATCATCATAATATTCTCATCGATCTTTAGACTCACCTCTGAGATTAACTTCTCTCGAATCTGATGAGCATGTTTGGATTTGCGCTCTTTGCGCCCCTCCCAAACATCCAAGGCACCTTGAACATCAACACCAACACTGGTTCGGAGATACCACGCACGTTCAAAGATGAGAGTCCACATAACGAATAGCAGGACGACAATGGCCCAAAGGACCATGCCGCCTGAATCCATAAACTTCCCAACTTCCGCCATCGTATCAACGAAAAACATATTATTTACCCTCGACGGAACCAGCTACAATGCCAGCGCTTTGCTCTTCTAATACATGCAAAATCCGCTGAGCTTTACCGTTGACCAATGTGTGCATCAAAACGGTAGGAATCGCTACTACGAGACCCAGTACTGTAGTGATCAGAGCTTGGGAAATACCACCCGCCATTGCTTTAGGATCACCGGCACCAAACAGAGTAATCATCTGGAAGGTAATAATCATACCGGTAACTGTACCCAATAGACCGAGTAGCGGCGCAACCATGGAGATAATTTTCAGTAGGTTAAGACCTGATTCAATCTCTGGCCGCTCTTTGAGCACGGCTTCATGTAACTTCAGCTCGAGTGACTCAGGGTCGAGACCGGGGTTATCTGCCGCAACTTTCAATACACGGCCCAATGGATTATCTGAGCTGGCAGATCCGCTCTTGAGCTGTGCTGTAACTTTGGTAGACATACCGGACAACACAACAAAGCGCCAGATAGCCAAGCCGATGGCAATAGCAAATACCGCAGTAATCACATAACCGACAATGCCACCAAAGTGCCAGCGTTCGATCAGCGTAGGTGAATTGATCAACGCACGTAATAGACCACCGCCTAGAGGACCGGTTGGATCCAGACCCACCTTGGTGAACCCAGATGTGGCCTCTTGTATGTCCTCAGCACTGCCCTGATGTGCAGAGGGCTGACGAGCCAACTCTGATACCAGACCATTCTCTGGGCTGTATTCTAAATACATACCATCTGCTAACAGGTTGTAGGTACCAACTCGAACAACTTCCATCTCTTCCTGTTCACCATTGGCTCTCAGGACTGTGCGGTTAAATTTAACAATACGCGCACTTTCAATCATCTCACGCTGTTGCTCGTACCATAACTTTTCGATGTCTT
Organism: Porticoccaceae bacterium; assembly: GCA_030741175.1. Lineage (GTDB taxonomy): Bacteria > Pseudomonadota > Gammaproteobacteria > Pseudomonadales > Porticoccaceae > HTCC2207. Next base: position 4,719 of record JASLVT010000051.1, on the reverse strand, counting down.
CGATTGATGGCAAGCGAGTATCGCTGCTCATTTTGTCAATTAGAGTATCAAGAAACTCAGTACGACCAGGAATCTGCGCACTGACAATTGACTGATCAAGGCTGGCACGGATATCGCCGGCAGCACCAGTTAGGTGACCAAACAATTCCTTAAGTGACCCAAGACGCTTGTCACGTTGTTCACGCAGACCGGCAAGGATAACGTCGTTGTCGCGGATAGTCTGCTCTAAGCGATCAGAGCGACGCTCTTCAGCGGCCTTGGTGTTCTGAGCCTGTTTCAACAGCTGCGCCTGCTTGCGCTGGTCGCGCTTAAACGCTGCTTCTCGCGTACGGTATTCAGCAGATTCGGAAAGCTTAGCGCTCTCGATCATCTGCAAAAGCTCATCAAGTGTTTTGGCATTCTGTGCCATTGCTGGCGTGCTAAACGCAATAGCTGCTACAACAGCGGCACAAAGGTTAATAAATTTTTTCATTGTGCAGTCTCCGGAGCAGTAATTGGCATTTGCATTACATCCTGTGGCGATAGCTTCTTCGCGATACGGATGCCCTGATCAACGGGGCGACGGTACTCAGAACCCAAAGTTTCCCATGAACCAGTCTCTTTGTTCCAAGCACCAGTCTGAGATTTGTCCTTTGTCTGATACATGAGTGCCACTCGGCCAATACGAAGCATTTCAACCTCTACTTCCGAGCCATTGGCATCAATATCAACTAGATCGCGGTAAGATTCGAGTGATGAGCTGTACTCAGACTCAATATCATACACTTCAAGAATTTGACGGAATTTCTCAGCAGCAGAAAACTTGGCGCTGTCTAAATTCACATAGAGATCTGCAATAGCGCTTTCCCGCTGCTCCTTCTTAAATGGCATATCCAGAGCAACAAACTCTTCGAGGCCTTTCAACATACTGGTCATCAGCGGCGAAATACCACGCTCAATAATAGTCGCATTCTCAATTGACTGACGCAATTCGACCATCATTTGCTTTTGGCTAGCAATCTGACGCTCTAGTTGAGAGTTGTATACTCTAAGAGATTCAATCTGCTTGTTGACCTGTTTGAATTCTTGCAAGAGACCATCTGTTTGATCAGCAATTCGATCAACTTTGGTTTGCGCGGATTTGGCATTCTGGACCTTAGCGGCACCAGCCTTGAGCACGTCACTCACTTCTGTCGCCTGGACTGCACCAACAGTCAGGCCACCAGTAAGAGCGGCAACAAAAGCCAATACTTTTAGTGGTTGCTTATTCATAGTTCCCTCAATCTGGGTCTACCGGTTTAATTGTGTGTCACTGCCTGAAGTCAACAAATGTGTTCTCGAGGAGCTGACATGCTTTCTTTCGGGGCATCTTTTTAACAGTCTGAAGATCAAGAATCAATTTGGTGGCGCTGAATTTAGGGTAGATAAAGTGATAAGTTTGGCAGTTGTTACCTTACGTAACACATCAACTATTGAGAACTGGTTTTGAGGACAATGTTAACTAAATACGATCAAGGGTGAGAAACTTATACGAATAAGTATCAACTGCCTCGGGCAACACTTCACTTGTCAGCCGCCAATCATCAAAATCAAATGCCGGAAAATAGGCGTCTCCCTCTATCTCCGCATCTACCTGAGTTAAGTATAGTCGGTCAGCTAGAGGTAGTGACAAGCGGTAAATCTGCTCGCCGCCAATCACCATAACTTCCTCTTCACCCACTGCGCTACAGGCCTTTTCCCCCAGTTGCAGTGCGGCTTCAAGAGAACCCGCGACCTCTACACCCGGACTATGCCAGTCTGGATCTCTAGTAATCACAATATTAGTTCTTCCTGGCAGAGGACGGCCAATACTCTCGAAGGTCTTGCGCCCCATAAGTATAGGCTTTCCCATGGTCACTGTTTTGAAAAATTTTAAGTCTTCAGGCAAGTGCCATGGCAACTGGTTATCACGCCCGATAACGCCGTTGCGGCTCACTGCTACTATAAGACACAGTTTCACAGGTTTAAACCGCGACTGGTGCCGAAATCGGCCCATGAGATTGATAGCCCTGCAACTCGAAATCTTCATAGACGAAATCAAACAGGTTGTTTACCTTGGGGTTTATCACCAACTTAGGGAGAGGGAAAGTACTGCGAGAGAGCTGCTCCTCCACCTGCTCCATATGGTTGTTGTAGAGATGTGCATCACCAAAGGTATGCACAAAATCGCCCAGCTTCAGCCCAGTTACATGAGCGATCATCATGGTTAGAATCGAATAGGAAGCGATATTGAATGGCACACCCAAGAACACATCGGCACTGCGTTGATAAAGCTGGCAGGATAAGCGTCCCTCGGTGACGTAAAACTGAAATAGGCTATGACAGGGGGGTAATCCAGACTTCACCATAACCGGAATATCTTTTGGATTCCATGCGGACACCAATAGTCGGCGGGAATCTGGATTGGTTTTGATATCATCGACCAATTGAGCCAGCTGATCCACGCCCTCAAAGTTACGCCATTGGTGGCCATACACCGGCCCTAGATCACCCCACTGCTTGGCAAAGGCGGCATCTGTTCTGATACGCTCAACAAATTCCTTCATGCCCGCCTTCCACTCCGCGGAATACATCGGCAAGTCATCCTCTTGACCCGTCTGGCGCAGCCAACTTTGATAGGGCCAGTCATTCCATATGCCGACGCCGTTTTCAACTAGGTAGCGAATATTGGTATCACCGCGAATAAACCACAGCAATTCATGCAAGATAGACTTCAAATGTACCTTTTTGCTGGTCACTAGCGGGAAACCCTCAGACAGGTCGAATCGCATCTGGTAGCCAAAAACGCTTCGTGTTCCAGTCCCCGTGCGATCGCCCTTTACGACACCGTTGTCGCGAATATGGCGAACTAGATCCAAATACTGCTTCATTCTGCTATCTCTAAAATACTATTTAATTCATTAAAGGCTGAGTCAACCGCTGTATAGTCTTGCGCATAAACCAAAGACCTAACAGTATCATCGGTACACAAAGAGCTTGTCCTCGAGTCATCCATTCAAAAACATCGAGCAGAGCTGGCTGATCAACAAATTGCGCATCGGGCTGACGCACAAATTCGACAATGAACCGGAAGATTCCATAGAGCACCAGAAATAGTCCTGTTACCTCGCCATTTAGTCGCGGCTTGCGCGCAAACCAATTAATCACTAGAAAGAGCACAAGGCCCTCAAGGATAGCCTCATAAAGCTGCGATGGATGACGAGGCAATTGGGTTGGATCTGAGGGGAATAACATGGCCCAGGGAACATCTGTTACACGGCCATATAATTCTTGGCCAATGAAATTGCCAATACGACCAAAAAATAGTCCAGCGGGCACTAGTGGCACGGCGAAATCGCCTAGCGCAAGGAAGGATAGCTGGTGTTTGCGCGCATAAATAAATAGTGCAATCGCCACCCCGAGCAAGCCACCGTGGAAAGACATGCCGCCCTCCCAGATACGCAATAGCATGGCTGGATCAGCCAGCCATTTTTCGGTGTTGTAAAACAACATATAACCAAGGCGTCCACCCAAAATCACTCCCCATGCGCCATAAACAATCAAATCCTCTACCTGAGCCGGTTTGATTGGCGACCAGGGTCTCTGACTATTGCGTGCGGCTAACAACCATGCGCCTGCGAAAGCGACCATGTACATGATGCCATACCAGTGGATCTGTAAAGGTCCCAGATAAATAGCAACAGGATCTATGTTGGGGTGCGTGATCATAACGAGGTCTTTTCTTTTCCTTGCCTAGATGATTGATGATAACGGGTTCTTCCATTATCTGCTACGAGGGATGTCCGTTAAACAAAGAAAAAGTTACACTGCGGAGCATGTGTTTACTCACCATTGCCTATCTACAACACAGTCAGGCTCCACTAATAATCGCGTCAAATCGCGATGAGTTCTACGCTCGGCCAACGCTACCAATGCACTGGTGGCAGGATGCGCCTATTCTCGCCGGTAGAGACCAACAGGCGATGGGTACCTGGCTGGGGCTGTCAAGCAATGGTCGCTTTGCCGCCGTGACCAACTACCGCCAAGTGACGACTAACAGCCCAAAACAAACCGCACTACTTTCTCGAGGCAGTTTGGTGTCAGACTTTTTGAGCTCCGACCAGACGAGTCATCAATGGTCTCAGACACTAGTTGAGTCGGGCGCAGATTTTGATGGTTTTAATCTACTGACCTATGATGGTAAAGAGTTGGTGTATTGTAATAATCACAATAATCAGCCTCCTCAAGTTCTCTCGTCAGGCTTCTATGCTTTGAGTAATGGTGCGCTGGACAGTGACTGGCCTAAAGTTGATCACGCCCGAGAGCAGCTGCGCCAACTCCTTCATCGCTCCGAGCAAACTCTGCCGCAGCTCCCTGAGCTGGTGTCACTGCTGTCCTCAGAGCAAACCTATGCGCCTGAATTATTGCCCGACACCGGCATTCCGACCGAATGGGAGCAGCTGTTGTCATCGCCTTTTATCATTGCAGAGGACTATGGCACTCGCGCTTCAACCGCGGCCATAATCTCATCATCGGGATATATAGAAGTGGCGGAACAGAACTATCGGGCGGGAGAAATGCTCGATTTTCACACCTTTAGCTTCAGCGCTTCAGAGCGCTGACTAGCTCTTGACGGCCGAATCAATTTTGTCACTTCAGGCTGATCTAAAGAGGCCGACATAAATGCCATTACGGCGTCAGCATCTGACAGTCGCAACGCCT
>JASLVT010000050.1 GCA_030741175.1 Porticoccaceae bacterium | reverse complement strand
ACCTTAGATTCCTACAATGCTGAATAGATAAATAAAAAGGCCTCCACAAGGGAGGCCTTTTTTATTTGGTCGGGACGGCAGGATTTGAACCTGCGACCACTACACCCCCAGTGTAGTGCGCTACCAGGCTGCGCTACGCCCCGATTTAAGAGCCGCAATGATACAGGCTAAGCCTGTTAATGCAACAATTTATACTGAGTATACTGACAGTCGAATCGATTACTTGAGCGCTTGTAAAATATCTTCTAACTCGACAATAGTTTGCTCTAGAAGCTGTTTATAAGGTGTCTGCTCTTTCTTCGTTGGCTCACCATCTAAACGCTGACGTGCACCCCCAATGGTGAAACCATGCTCATAAAGTAATGAGCGGATTTGGCGGATTAGAACCACATCCTGACGTTGGTAATAACGGCGATTACCGCGTCGTTTAACTGGATTTAGGCTTGGAAATTCCTGCTCCCAATAACGCAGTACATGTGGCTTAACCGCACACAACTCACTGACCTCACCAATGGTAAAATAGCGTTTACCCGGTATGGTCGGCAATTCGTTGTTATTACTTGGTTCCAGCATGGCTCTCTACTCGCGCCTTTAATTTTTGACCCGGCTTAAAGGTCACCACACGTCGTGCGGAAATGGGAATATCTTCCCCTGTCTTAGGGTTTCTACCTGGCCGACTCTTTTTATCTCGCAATTCAAAATTACCGAAACCTGACAACTTGACCTGATCATTACTTTCTAGTGCAGAACAGATTTCGCTATAAAACATTTCAACAATTTCTTTGGCTTCACGTTTGTTGAGACCCAGATCATCAAACAACATTTCTGCCAAATCAGCTTTGGTTAGAGCGCCCATTATTTTTCCTAACGTCAGACTCTAGGTGCGACCAATGAATACGATCAATCAACTCCTGAGTTCAGCCTTAAGTTCCTTCGCCAATTGATTTACGACTCGTTTTACAGCCGCGTCAATTTCTTCATCGGTAAGAGTGCGTGAACTATGCTGAAACGTCAAGCCCAACGCAATACTTTTTCCTTTGTTTTCAACATCTTTGCTGTAATACACGTCAAACAACTTTAAATCGGTCAACTGCTCTCCCGCAGCTGTTTTAGCGATCCCAATCAAGTCGGCAGCCTGCACTGAATTGTCGACAAAAAACGCTAAATCACGTCTAACTTCGGGGAACTTGCTAACTTCCTCAAAACTTGGAAGCTTGCTTTGCGCAATCTTATCGACATCAATATGGAACAGATATATCGCCGTACTAATGCTTAGACTCGCTTGAATCTTAGGGTGAAGTTGACCCAACCAGCCAATCTGTTCACCATTGCGCAGCACCGCCGCCGATTGACCCGGGTGCAGCGCAGGATGATTTCGTGCCTCAAAGCTAAACTCATCCATAAGCCCACCGTAAGCCAGCAGAGCTTCGAGATCACCTTTGATGTCGTAGAAATCGACTTTATCTTTGGATCCAGTCCAACCACCGGCAAGGCGCGAACCGCAAATCAAACCAGCCAGCGCTGTATTCTGCTCCAGACCAAGCACTGATGCATGGTCTTGCTTAGTTGCCGGCAAAAAGCACTGCCCCGCCTCGAAAATACGTACACGATTCTGCTGACGATTGAGATTGTGAACGGCGGTATTCAGCAGTCCCGGCCACAGACTCGTGCGCATCACTGACATATCCGCCGAAATGGGATTAGCCAATGCCACCGGTTCTATATCCGGATCAATTAAACGCTGCAGATTAGGGTCAACAAAGCTATAAGTGACCGCCTCTTGATAGCCGCTCGCCACCAGATGATTCCTAAAAGCTGGTAGACCTTGGATGGTCTCAGGGTTAGCCTGCAATTCCAACGCCATAGAGGGTGTCGAAGTCGGCAAGCGATTGTAACCATAAATTCGAGCAACCTCTTCAATCAAATCCTGCTCAATCGCCAAATCAAAACGCCAGCTTGGCGCCACCCAAGTAGAACCAGAATCATCGCGCTCTACTAAGGTTAAACCCAAGCGACCAAGCATATCGTCGATATCAGCAGGTGCAATCGAGACCCCTAGCTGCTGTGTCAAACGCGCATCGCGCAATCTGATGGTCGCTGCCGTCGGCAAATGCTCGACAGATTCTGTCACCGTGACCGGTCCGGCATTACCTCCACAGATATCAATCATTAGTGCTGTCGCACGCTCAATGGCAGCAACTTGCAGATCAGCATCAACACCGCGTTCAAAGCGATGTGAAGAGTCTGTGTGTTTACCATAATTGCGCGCCTTGCCCGCGATGACCAGCGGGTTAAACCAGGCGCTCTCAAAAAGAATATCGCAGGTATCATCACCAACCGCTGATTCAGCACCGCCCATAATACCGGCCATAGCTAAGGGCTTACTTTGATCAGCAATAACCAATGTCTGCTTATCGACGGTCACCTCTGAATCATCAAGTAATACTAATGATTCGTCTCGGCCCATTCGCACCACAATATCACCATCAATTTTGCCTAGATCAAAGGCATGCATGGGCTGTCCCAACTCAAGCAATACATAGTTGGTCACATCTACTGCTGGGCCAAGACTACGCACGCCGCTACGGCGCAGTTTCTCCTGCATCCACTGCGGCGTTGACTGACTGAGGTCCAAGCCACGAATAACTCGACCAACATAACGTGCACAACCCTCGGGCATCTCCAGGGTTACATTGACAGTGTCATCAATGGTTGCAGCAATGGCATCACAGGCTTGCTCTGCAACCGGCGCCTGATTGAGCACGCCCACCTCACGTGCGAGACCGCGAATACTCAGGCAATCGCCCCTATTGGGAGTGAGATCAACTTCGATAATATTGTCATCGAGAACAAGATACTCAATCAGGTCAACGCCAACCGGCGCATCGCTCGGTAATTCCCAAAGACCAGCATCGTCATCGCCCAATGCCAGCTCTGTCTGCGCACAGAGCATGCCAAAGGATTCAACGCCGCGCAGCTTGGCTTTTTTGATTTTAAAGTCGCCGGGGAGTTTTGCACCCACTGTGGCGAACGGCACTTTGATACCAGCACGAGCATTGGGCGCGCCGCACACAACCTGAGCGGTTTCACCATCACTAGACACCTGACAGACACGCAATTTGTCGGCATCTGGATGCTGTTCAACTGCGATAATTTCACCCACTATCACACCTGATATCTGTGGTGCTGCAGCATCAACCGCATCGACCTCAAGCCCTGCCATGGTAATCTGAGCGACCAACTGCTCAGTGGAAATTGATGGATTAACTGATTGTCGCAACCAGGATTCACTAAATTTCATAGGTTAACCCTGCCTAAAATTGTTTGAGAAATCGCAGATCGTTTTCGAAAAACAATCGCAAATCATTGACGCCATAACGCAGCATCGCCAATCGTTCCACACCCATACCAAAGGCAAAACCGCTGTATTTATTAGTATCCACCTGACAGCTATCAAATACATTGGGGTGCACCATACCGCAGCCCATAACCTCTAGCCAGCCAGTGTGACTGCACACCCGGCAGCCCTCACCACCACAGTTGGTGCACTGAATATCCACTTCAGCACTGGGCTCGGTAAAGGGGAAATAGGACGGCCTAAAACGTACAGGAAGATCGGCTTCAAAGAAGGCTTTCAAAAACTGATCAATCACGCCTTTAAGATCGGCAAAACTAATATTTTCATCCACCACCAGACCTTCAACCTGATGAAACATCGGTGTATGGGTTAAATCGGAATCACAGCGATACACGCGTCCGGGGCAAATAATACGAATAGGTGGCTGCTGGCTTTCCATAGTGCGAACCTGCACTGGCGAGGTGTGCGTGCGCAGTACAGTACTTGGGTCTATATAAAAGGTGTCATGCATAGCCCGAGCTGGGTGGTGACCGGGAATATTTAAGGCCTCAAAGTTGTGATAATCATCTTCAATCTCTGGACCGGTCTCAACATCGTAGCCAATGCGCGTAAAAAATGCCTCTATACGCTCCATAGTGCGCGTAACCGGATGCAGTCCGCCCACCTCTTCGCGACGGCCAGGCAAGCTGACATCAATGGTCTCACCTGCTAGCTTGGCATCCAACGCAGCAGATTCCAGTTCAGATTTCTTTTCATTAATCTGCAACTGTAGTGCCTGTTTCACCTCGTTAATCTTGGCGCCCGCGGCAGGCCGCTCTTCATTGGAAAGCGCGCCCAAGCCTTTTAATAACCCTGTGAGCTTACCCTTTTTGCCAAGGTAATCGACACGAAGATCATCCAATACCGCCAACTCTGTAGCAGCAGCTATCGCGGCTTCAGCTTCGTTAGCAATCTGTTCCAGTTCAATCATTCTGATTCACCACATAACTCAGTTATGTATCTTATTACTGATAAAAAAATAGGGAAAGAGCGATAGCCCCTTCCCTATTCGATTAGCCTATTATAAACCTGCCACAAAGGCAGTTTATTTCAGCTATTAACTTAACCTGTCTCTTAAGCTAGGGCGGCTTTGGCTTTCTTAACTACCGCGCCAAAAGCAGCTTTATCATGCACAGCCAGATCAGCTAGGACACGACGATCCAGTGCAATACCAGCTTTGCTCAGACCGTTGATCAAGCGGCTGTACGACAGTCCTTCAACACGTGATTGCGCGTTGATTCGGGCAATCCACAGCCTGCGGAAGGTGCGTTTTTTCACACGACGGTCGCGGTACGCATATTGACCCGCTTTAGTCACTGCCTGAACAGCAACACGGTAGACGCGACTGCGCGCTCCGTAATAACCTTTTGCTTGTTTTAAGACTTTTTTGTGTCGCCGACCGGCTTCAACACCACGTTTTACTCTAGGCATAGTATTCTCCTACCAAAATTCAGTTAGTGACTTAAACGTTTCGCAACATGCGATCGACACGTGGCTTGTCGGCAGCATTGATAATGCTGGTGCCACGCAGTTGACGCTTGCGCTTCGTTGTCATTTTGGTGAGGATATGGCTTTTGTGCTGATGCTTGTGCTTATAGCCTGCAGCCGTCTTTTTGAAGCGTTTTGCCGCTCCACTATGTACTTTCGCTTTTGGCATTTCTGTTCTCCAATACTAAGAGGTTTATAAAATCAACAAGAGACGCCCGGACAGCCTGCCAAAAACAATGGCTGAGCGCGGGTCGCGCTAAACAGTCTTGTTGCTACTTCTTTTTACTACGAGGCGCCAATACCATGGTCATTTGGCGACCTTCCATTTTGGGGAACTGCTCTACTTGAGCAAGTTCTTCCAAATCCGCTTCAACCCGCTTCATCATATCCATGCCGAGTTGCTGGTGAGCCATTTCACGACCGCGAAAACGCAGGGTTATTTTAGCTTTATCACCGTTCTCCAAAAACCGCACCAAATTGCGCAACTTAATGTCATAGTCGCCCTGGTCGGTTCCAGGTCTAAATTTCATTTCTTTTACTTGTGTCTGCTTCTGCTTCTTTTTCTGCAGCGCAATTTTCTTCTTAGCATCAAAGACATGCTTGCCGTAATCCATGATCTTGCACACCGGAGGATTGGCATCGGGAGAGATCTCCACCAAATCCAATGACTCCTTTTGTGCCGACTCGATCGCTTCATCAAGACTAACCACGCCTATCTGACCACCATCAGAACCAACCAATCTCACTTCGGGGGCATCGATATCCTCATTGAGACGTGCCCGCTTGCTGCCTTTTTTAATAAGCTCTACTCCATTCCGTTAACACAAGTGCGTCCGCGACGATCGACTTCCTCGGAAAACATGGCTGTAATCTCGTCTAGAGACAGGCTGCCAAGGTCTTTTCCATCTCGGGTTCGGACCGCCACAGTACGCGATTCTTTCTCTTTATCCCCCACAACGAGGAGGTATGGCACCCGTTGCATAGAATGACCGCGGATTTTAAAGCCGATCTTCTCGTTTCTCAAGTCACAAATGGCCCTAAATCCCTTATTTTGCAATGATTTAGCGACTTCTTGAGCATAATCGGCTTGAGAATCGGTAATATTCATCACCGCTATCTGATCAGGCGCCAACCAAAAGGGAAATGCACCCTCATAATGCTCGATCAAAATACCGATAAAACGCTCAAAAGAACCCAGAATGGCACGATGCAGCATCACTGGAACCTTACGCGTACCATCTTCCGCTACATATTGTGCATCAAGGCGTCCTGGCATCGAAAAATCCACCTGAATAGTGCCCAACTGCCAGACTCGGCCAATACAATCTTTTAGCGAAAACTCAATCTTAGGGCCATAAAAAGCACCCTCTCCCGGCAACTCCTGCCATGGCAAGTCTTTCGCATCCAGTGCCTGAGCCAGTGCCGCTTCGGCCCGATCCCAATCTTGGTCGGAACCCACCCGTTTTTCAGGGCGCGTGGACAGCCGATAAATAATTTCATCAAAGCCGAAATCGGCATAGACCTCATGCAGAAATTCAATAAAGGTAGCCACCTCCGACTGAATCTGGTCTTCAGCGCAGAAAATGTGGCCATCATCCTGAGTAAAAGAGCGCACCCGCATAATCCCATGCAAGGAACCTGAGGGTTCATTCCTGTGGCAGGAGCCAAACTCAGCCAATCGCAACGGTAAATCTCTGTAGCTCTTCAGACCCTGATTAAATACCTGAACATGACAGGGGCAATTCATCGGCTTGATAGCGTAATTGCGATCTTCGGTGCTGATAGTAAACATATCATCACCAAACTTATCCGCATGACCAGATTTTTCCCACAGACTGAAATCCACCACCTGCGGCGTCTTAATCTCTTGATAGCCCTGCTCGATCTGTTTATCACGCATAAACCCTTCGATGGCTTTATAGACACTCCAACCCTTCTGATGCCAAAAGATAGAACCGGGCGCCTCTTCCTGCATATGGTAGAGGTCGAGCTTTTTACCAATCTTGCGATGATCGCGCTTCTCCGCTTCTGCCAAACGGTTAATATAAGCTTTAAGTTCTTTTTTATTGGTCCAAGCCGTGCCGTAAATACGCTGCAACATTTCATTGTTGCTATCACCACGCCAGTAGGCACCAGCCACTTTGGTCAGCTTAAAGGCTGATAACTTGCCGGTTGAAGGGACATGGGGGCCGCGGCACAAATCGATAAAATCGCCCTGCCGGTAGAGACCAATAGCCTGATCATCGGGAATGCTGGCAATAATCTCGGCCTTATACTCCTCGCCAATACCCCTAAAAAATGCCACCGCTTCATCGCGCTGCCACTCTTCACGGGTAACAGGAAAATCTTCCTTGGACAGCTCAGCCATACGTTGTTCGATAGCCTCTAAATCCTCTGGCGTAAAGGCACGCTCAAAGGCAAAGTCATAGTAAAACCCATCCTCGATCACCGGACCAATGGTGACCTGTGCGGAAGGGAATAACTGTTTGACCGCCATGGCCAACAAATGGGCAGAAGAATGACGAATAATATCCAACGCCTCGTCAGACCGATCAGTGACAATAGATAAGGTCGCATCTTTATCCATCACAAAGGATGCATCAACGACCTCACCATCGACCACACCGGCAAGCGTAGCTTTGGCCAGACCAGCGCCAATATCTGCGGCGACAGCGGCGACTGAAACAGGGTTTTCAAAATGGCGTTGGGAACCGTCAGGCAGGGTAATAGCAGGCATATTTGTTTCCTCTTCAGTGGTGACCCATACCAGGGGCCACATGAGTTAAATTAATAGCCGCGCATTTTACTCTGACTGGCCTTAGATACAAGCCTTTAAGCTGGGTGAAATAAGATACAATGACGTTATCAATAGCGTTGGGAGCTGAAACGAGCTGTGAAAATTTATGTCGATGCGGATGCCTGCCCCACCGTAATCAAAGATATTCTCTACCGAGTTTCTAAGCGCACAGGTATCGAGGTGATTCTAGTCGCCAATCAGCCCCTTAGTGTGCCGCGCATCCCCAGTGTTCGAAGTATTCAAGTCAGTCAGGGCTTTGATGTGGCGGATAACCATAT
>JASLVT010000004.1 GCA_030741175.1 Porticoccaceae bacterium | reverse complement strand
ACTGGGTGTGGCGCAGGATGCGGGATATCCTCAAGCGGGCTGTTATCAACCTCATTGCATGCCCGGATGGGAGAATAAAACACTGCAGCGCGGTGCAACCTCAATAGCGTTGATTGACCCCGTTGCCAAAACAAAGATACTTTTTGAAGCGACGCCAAATCTACCTCAGCAATTATATAATTTGGAGCAAGAGGCGCCCTCAACGCAGTATACTTTTGAGGGGGTCTTTCTCACCCATGCGCATATTGGACATTATGCTGGACTGATGTTTTTTGGTCATGAGGCTATGGGTAGCAATAATATCCCCGTCTATGCAATGCCTAAAATGGCGGAGTATTTGGCCAAGAATGGGCCTTGGAGCCAGCTAGTCGACTACGGCAATATTTCACTACGAGGTCTACAACACAACCAAGCACTGGATGTTAATGGCATCACCATCACGCCGTTTTTGGTCCCTCACCGCGATGAGTTTTCTGAAACCGTCGGTTATCTTATCGAAGGACCCAGTAAGACTGCGGTATTTATTCCAGATATTAATAAGTGGTCTGTTTGGGATACCGATATAGCCGAGCTTATTACCCAGGTTGACTACGCGCTATTGGATGCGACGTTCTTTGATGATGGTGAGCTACCCGGTCGTGATATGTCTAAAGTGCCACATCCATTAGTCACTGAAACCATGCAAAGGCTCGGTGCACTCTCTGTAGAGCAGCGCAATAAAGTATGGTTTATCCATATGAACCATACCAACCCATTGCTTGACGCCGATAGTCAAGCCTCGAAGCGGGTGCGTGCGGCTGGGTTTAATATCACTAGTGAGGGTATTCGTCTTGAACTTTGACATATATGATAAATCCTTCACTTTATCGCGAGTAAAATGACTCTATGCATATTCCTGTAAAGCCTCTAGCAACCTATCCCCTGTGGCTAAGACCACTTTATTATATCCAGCGTCGCAGATATGGCGCGATACTGGAGCCGGGACTGCTCTGGGGACGTGTACCAAAACTGTTCGCTGCGGTCGCCGGCTTCTATGCCGTTCTTGATCGTAAGCGCTCGCCGCTAGATCCAGTGCTGCGTTCATTGGTAACGGTGCGGGTGTCGCAAATAAATTGGTGCGAATTTTGTGTAGATATTAATGCCGCTACCTTGGCGGAAAGAGCAGGCTCAATGGATAAAGTGCTAGAGCTTGAAGGTTGGCACGACAGTATGGTTTATGATGATAGAGAGCGCGTGGCGCTTGAGTATGCAGAGGCAGTGACTTATTCCGATCAACAGGTCAGTGAATCGCTAATGACAAGGCTGAAACAGCACTTCGATGAAGATGCAGTCATTGAATTGACCGGTTTAATTGCCTTTCAAAACCTATCGAGTAAATTCAATGCTGCCTTAGATGTGCCTGCTCAGGGGTTTTGTAAGAAATTGGATTAGATCTGCGCATGGGGTGTGCGATAGGTTATATTTTAAATGTTTGCTTAAATATCGACTGTGAGAGATAGACATTATGCCCATGTCATATGCATTGATTGCACTGAATATACTCTGTATCTATGGTTGCTACCAAATCGCCAAGAGCCGCAATGCCAATGCGCGTTTTTGGGGTTGGATGGGCTTTTTCCTCGGCCCCTTCGCGCTACCTCTGGCGCTACTATCTAGGCCGCTAGATCGCTAGGCCGGTGAAATAATATGACTGGTGAAACAGATATCGACATTATTTTACATGCCCTGTCTCCAACACTACTAGATGACAGCTATGTTTTTTGCACCGTGTCCGATGGTGTGTATGGCGATTATATAACGACCCAGCCGATCGCCAGTTTTCAGGAGGCTGAGGGGCTGACCTTGGTGATAACGCAGGACCGTGCTGATGCCCATGGTCTGGCTTATGAGGGTCTGTTTCGCTGTATCAGTTTGCAGATTCACTCAAGCTTGGAGGCGATTGGTCTAACAGCACTGATCTCGGCGAAGTTGGCTGCGGCTGGTATCAGTGCCAATATGATTGCCGGCTACTACCATGACCATGTGTTTGTGCCGCAGTCTAGGGCGACCGACGCTCTAGATATATTAAACAATAATAATACTCTCTAGAGCGCTACGGATAACCCATGGAGACAAGGTATGCGCCGATGTCTAAGCGCCAAAAACCCCTTTAAAGAAAAAGAAGAATAAAATCGATAAAGCGGCACCCGCGGGCAGTGTAACAACCCAAGAGAGAAAGATGGAGCCAACCATGCGCAGGTTAATCGCGCCGATGCCACGCGCCATACCGACGCCCAATACTGCACCCACTAGGGTATGAGTGGTAGAAATGGGTAACCCAGTGCCCGATGCCAATACCACCGTTGCAGCAGCGCCGAGTTCAGCGGCAAAACCACGACTGGGTGTCAGTTCGGTAATTTTGCGCCCGATGGTACCCATTACTTTGAAGCCATAGGTGGCAAGACCGAAAACGATACCTGCGCCGCCCAGCAATAAAATCCAGCTCGGCATCATGCTTTTAGCGGCGATATCGCCACCGGCATTAACCACATTGACTACCGCGGCCAAGGGTCCAACTGCGTTGGCTACATCGTTTGAACCATGGGCAAAAGCCATACTACAGGCAGTAAAGATCATCAGAACCGCAAATACTTTTTCAACATTGTAGAAGCGGTTATCGTCCTCCTTGCTGGTATCACGCTCAACCTTGCTCAGGAGATAGGTGCCGATAATAGCGACTAAAATACCGAAAGCAGCCGCATACAGTACATTCTCTCCGTAACTCAGCTTGATGCCGAAGTCTTTAAAAACATGCTTTAAACCCTTCAGTAATGTCACCATGGCCATCAAGAAGCCGACCGCAAACATATACATTGGAGCGTATTTTTTAGCGCGATCGAAAGGATTGTCCTGAATCAGGATCAGTTGCTGAACACTTCTGAAGATGGCAAAGGAGATGGTGCCGGCCATCACTGGTGATACTACCCAGCTGGCGACAATGGTGCTGACCTTGTCCCAGTTTACGGCGTTATTGGATACGCCCACGGCAGCAAAGCCAACAATGGCGCCGACAATACTGTGAGTAGTGGACACTGGCCAGCCCATATAACTGGCTACCGCCAGCCAGGTGCCGGCAGCAAGCAGTGCTGATAGCATACCAAATACCAACAGGTCAGGTTGGTCACTAAACACCGCTGAATCGACAATACCTTTGCGAATTGTTGATGTGACTTCGCCGCCAGCCAAATAGGCACCGGCAAATTCAAACACCATGGCAATAAGAATTGCTTGTTTAATGGTCAGTGCTTTAGAGCCCACTGAGGTACCCATCGCATTAGCGACATCGTTTGCCCCTACGCCCCAAGCCATAAAGAAGCCAAAAGCGGCAGCCATCAAAATAAGAATGGTGCCGTATGTAGTAAATAATTCCATAGCGACTGATCCGAGATCTGTTTATTTAGCGAGTAAAAGCTCGAGGCTATTGCCTACGCGCTCAGCGGTATCTGCGATGGCACCGATATTATCGATGGTGCTGTACAGAAACATAACATCAACTGGAGGCATATCGGCCTCCAGCTTAAATAGACGGTGACGTAGCTTGCGTTCACGTTTATCGACTTTCTGCTCCTGCATGTCCAGATCACGTATCAGCTTTTGCACAAATTTGACTTCTTGTCCGGTAAACCCCGTTTCCAAGAGTTCATCTAGTTCATTGATGGCCTTCAATGCCTTGTCACAGGTTTCGATCGCGCCTTTAACAAACGCGATAAGGTCAGCCTGAAGTCCAGTAGGGATATCCATCTCGCGACCCAATACAATACCGCACACATCTTTGGCCATATTGGCTATCTCATCTTGCTGAGCAAGAATATTGAGCAGATCCGTTCGGGACACCGGCATAAACAAGCTTTTTGGCATATTTAAGCGGAATTGCTTTTTAAGCTCGTCGGCACGGTTTTCCTTGTCAGCAATCTGATCAAAAACTTTACTGGCTTTCGACCATTTATTAGTGATCACTGCATCAAAGAAAGGCTCCAACTGTGAGGCACAACTGACCGCTAGGGACATATGTTCCTGCAATGGCTTAATCGGTGACTTGCCAAATAAATTCGAAATTGGGTTGCTAAAGGCCATACGCCGTTCTCCTGTTGAGATGGCAGTATAGGCGGTTGTCATAAAAATGAAACAATTAATCGACGAAGTTTTTTTGCTTTTTTGGCAGCCGTTAAGCCTGGGCGAACTGTTCACTGTGGCCGAGCCAACGCATGATCAGCGGGTCGACATTGTCGGGATAGTTGAGCAATAGGTTCTCAGCTAAAAATTTAATCTGTGGCAGTAAATGAGCATCGCGTTGTAGGTCGGCAATATGTAGCTGCATATCGCCAGTTTGGCGCGTGCCCAACACTTCTCCAGGGCCGCGTAATTCAAGGTCTTTTTCAGCAATTTTAAAGCCGTCATTGGTCTCGTTCATAATCTTTAGTCGTGCGCTTCCGTTGGCTGAAATAGGCATGCTGTAGAGCAGCACGCAATAGCTAGTCTGGGATCCACGACCCACCCGCCCTCGCAACTGATGGAGTTGCGACAGTCCCAAACGCTCGGCATTATCAATAATCATTAAGCTGGCATTGGGGACATCAACGCCCACTTCAATCACTGTGGTGGCGACCAAAAGATTAATCTCGCCGGCTTTAAAGGCCTCCATTATTGCTAGTTTTTCGCGCGGTTTGAGACGACCATGTATAAGACCTATGCACAGCTCGGGTAGCATTAATTGCAACTCGCTGGCAGTTGCTTCCGCGGCTTGGGCTTCTAAAACATCAGATTCTTCGATTAATGTGCATACCCAATAGGCCTGTCGCCCAGCGCTACAGGACACTTTGAGACGCTCAATCACATCATTGCGCCGAACATTACTCAATACTGTGGTCTCAACTGGCGTGCGACCTGGCGGCAATTCATCGACAACTGAACAGTCGAGATCGGCGTAGGCACTCATGGCCAACGTCCGCGGTATAGGTGTTGCGGTCATAATCAGCTGATGGGGCGCTGGACCATCAAGCACAGAGCCCGTTACTGCAAAGCCCTTATTGCGCAGTGCTAATCGTTGATGCACACCAAAACGATGTTGCTCATCAATAATACTGAGTCCGAGGTCTTTAAATACGACGGTATCTTGGAAAAGAGCATGGGTACCCACCACCATCTGTGCAGTCCCCTCGGCGATGGCCTCAAGCTGCATTTCTCTGGCTTTGCCTTTCACCTTTCCGGTTAAAAAAGCGACTCGAATACCCAGTGGACGCAACCATTGTTCAAAGTTGGCCCTATGCTGGTCTGCCAGAATTTCAGTTGGTGCCATAAGAGCCGCCTGCTTACCATTCGCAATGGCCTGTACCGCTGCAAGGGCCGCTACTACGGTTTTTCCAGAGCCGACGTCTCCCTGTAATAAGCGCAACATGGGTATAGCGGTACTTATATCATCACTGATCTCGCGACTGACTCTCTGTTGAGCTGAGGTCAATTTAAAGCCCAACTGATCGAGGAGTTTATCTCGAGCGCTGGTATCTTCCTGAAGTATTGGCGCCTGCTGCTGCTGTACCTTGTGGCGCAACTTCAGAAGACTTAGATGATGGGCAGTTAATTCTTCTACGGCTAACCGTTGTTGAGCAGGATGGGTGCCATCAGCTAATAGATGCAATGCCGTCTGTGGTGGTGGGTTATGCAATAGCCGCAATGCGTCAACCAAACTGTAGGACAGTTCACTATGATCCTGACCACCCACTGGCTGAGTCAATAATTCTGCGATGGTTGATTGATTTAACTGCGTCAGTGCTTGACCGCATAGATCGCGAATGCGGCTCTGAGTAATACCTTCGGTTGCCGGATAAATCGGTGTCAAAGTATCCTCGAGCTCGGCGGGCCTATTGCTATCCAGATGCTGATACTCCGGATGATAGAGCTCGAGACCTGATTTGCCCCGCCGCACTTCACCAAAACAGCGCAGGCGGGTGCCAGGCCGTAAACGCTCTTGTTGGGCGCGACTAAAATGGAAAAAACGCAAAGTAATCACACCCGTATGATCCTGTAATCGACAGACCAGACTGCGACGACGTCCAAACACCACATCGCTAGCTCTCACCTCGCCTTCAATTACCACCTCGGTCATGGGTTGTATGCCGCCAATAGCGGTGATTTGAGTTCTGTCGATGTAGCGCAGTGGCAGATGAAAAAGCAGATCTTGCAATGTTCTGAGGCCCAACTTGCACAGTTTGGCCGCTAATTGTGGTCCGACACCGCGCAATGTCTCGACGTTAACCTGATCTAGCGAACGAGCCATTAGCTGATGCCGGGTAGATCGCGTTTGTAGATAGCTTTGCGCAGGGCGTCAATGGCCTTGTGTCGTGGAAAGCTCGCTCGCCATGCCAGTGCCGTCGTTCTGCTTGGCGCTGTTCCAGTGAATGGGCGAGTCACTAGTGCGGTGCCGCGGTGTTCGGCACCGATGGCAGCCGACTGTGGCAAGATGGTAATACCCAGTCCCGATGCCACCATATAGCTTAGCGTCTCCAGAGAGCTGCCCTCCGTCATAGTGGTAATCCGTGCAGTTTTAACCGGATTACGATTAATATTTGGCAGTGCTTCAATAACTTGATCTCTAAAGCAATGGCCCTCGCCCAACATTAATACGTTCTCATTGTCGAGATCGCTATGTTGTATTTCTTTTTTAGCGGCTAGCTGGTGACTGTCTGGTAACAACACAACAAATGGTTCATCATACAGCGGTTGGACCACCACGTCTGGCTCTGTGAATGGCAGGGCGACAATAATAACGTCGACCTCACCACTGCGGAGACGTTTGCGCAATGTGCTAGTGTAGCCCTCCTCTATAACAAGGGGCATTTCGGGAGCATCTTCCTGTAATGGCGGTATAAAGTGAGGAAACAGATAGGGGCCAATGGTAAAAATAGCGCCAACATGAAGCGGACTATTAAGCTGATCTTTGCCTGAGCTGGCGATATCTTTGATAGAGGCGGCCTCCTCAAGAACACGCTGAGATTGGGCGACAATTTTTTCGCCGACTGGTGTCAAACGCACACTATTTTTTGAGCGCTCAAAAACATCGATGCCTAATTCACTTTCGAGTTTTTTAACCGCTATACTCAGGGTCGGCTGGCTAACATTACAGCGTTCGGCAGCTTGGCCAAAATGTTGAACTTGCGATAATGTCACTATGTATCTGAGTTCCGTGAGGGTCATAAAAGGTATCCGAGCATGGTCTTGGTATTGATCGGCTAATGATAGCCAATATTTATTAAATAGAGAAGATCAATTGAAAATTTTATTAGCTGGATGTGGTGATATTGGGCAGCGAACGGCAACTCAGCTTGTCGAGCATGGCTCAGCTGACTACCAATGCTTTGGTCTGAGGCGGAAGCCTGATGAGCTACCCTCGACTATTAGTCCCATCGCCGGAGATATGTCTGATGCTGACCAGTTAGCGCGTATACTGGATCAGCAGTTTGATGTTGTGGTGGTGACGTTGACGCCCGATAGTTTTACCGAGCGGGCTTATCGTGATGCGTATCTGGCTGGTGCCAAAGCACTGGCCGCGGCAATAGATCAGGTATCATCAAAGCCCAAGCTAGTGCTCTGGGTTTCTAGCACCAGTGTCTATGGTAATAATCGTGGTGAATGGGTCGATGAGGCGTCAGCGACTATGCCTGAGTCTTTTTCTGGCAGAGTTCTACTGGAGGCTGAGCAGGTTATCAAGGGATTACCCTGTGCCTACAGTATCGTGCGTTTTTCCGGTATCTATGGGCCCGGCCGCCTGAGAATGTTGACTCAGGTACGCAATGGCAAGGGCCGGCCTGCTGAACCACAGCAATGGAGCAATCGCATTCATGCCGATGACTGTGCTGGGGTTCTGGCACATTTAATGGCACAGTTTGTTGAGGGCTCAAGCTTGGATCCAGTCTACTTGGGTACTGACTGTGAGCCGGTAACGCAACATGATTTACGCAATTGGCTGGCCGGTCAGCTGGGCGTGGAGTTGAAAGACGAAATAGTGAATCAGAAATCCATCAGGCGCTGTAGTAATAAGCGCCTGTTGCAGACCGGTTACAAGTTTCTTTATCCCAGCTACAAAGAGGGGTATTTATCTTTGATCGATACGCAGTAGTTTAATGATTGGTCAGATAACTAAAATTCCATCCATTTCCACTTGCGCGCCTTTGGGTAATTGACTCACACCAATAGCAGCGCGCGCTGGGTAAGGTTGCGGGAAATATTGACTCATAATTTCATTGACCAAGGCAAAGTGCTCGAGATCAGTGAGAAAAATATTGAGCTTAACCAAATGACTTAAGTCGCCGCCCGATGCCTCACAAACAGCGTTAAGGTTTTTAAACACTTGATGGATTTGTGCGCTGATATCACCCTCAACCAAGGTCATGGATTCGGGGTCTAATGGAATTTGTCCAGACAGGTAAACCGTATTATTGACCTTTACCGCTTGGCTGTAGGTGCCTATAGCAGCAGGGGCGCTATCTGTATGAATAACAGCTTTGTTAGTCATTATAATCTCCTAGTGTTACTGATTTTTCACGCGGTAGATACGCCGTACGGGTTTTAAACTGCGTGCACGGCGTAAAATATCGGCGAGATGAATTCGGTTTTTTACGGTTAACACCACATCGACAATACTGGTGTAGGGATCTTTTTCGTTGACACTGATTTGCTCGATAGTGGCATCTTCCTCAGTCATCCTCGAGGCGAGAGCGGCAATAAAACCTCGTTCTGGGGTAATTTCCACTTTGATTTCTACTGGGAATTCCCCGTCCACCATCGCCGACCAATTGAGCGACATACACTTTTCAGGGTTGGAGCGAATTTCTTTTAAATTACGACAGGATTCGAGATGTATAACCAGCCCTTTACCCGGTGTTATATGGGCTAAAATCGGGTCTCCGGGAATGGGGTGACAACAGCGCGCATATTGCAGTAGCAAACCTTCGGAGGCATCAATCACCACGGGTAGTGTGGAGTTTTTCTTGTCGTCGGCTATTTTTCGCTTGCTTGCTGGCACTAGTAGATTGGCTACAGCAAAAGGCACACTGTTACCCAGTCCAATTTGTTGCAGCACAAATTCAAAGGTAGGTGCACCGGTTTCTTTGAGCAAACGTTTAATTTGCGACTTTCTAAGTTCAGTATATTTGGTACCTAAGTTGGCTAGCGCCTGATCTAACAACCGCTTGCCTAAATGAACAGATTCATCATGTTGCTGATTTTTCAGGAAGTGGCGGATAGCACTGCGAGCCTTTGCCGTCACCACAAAGTTAAGCCAGTTAGGATTTGGTTGTGCACCAGCGGTACTGATAATTTCGATTTTCTGACCACTTTGTAAATGTTGTGATAGGGGGGTGAGTTCGCCATCGACCCGACAGGCTATGCAACGATCTCCCAGCCCTGTATGCACTGAATAGGCAAAGTCAATTGGGGTGGCGTTAGATGGTAACTCGACAATAGTGCCTTTGGGCGTAAATACATAGATCTCATCGGGGAAGAGATCTGCTTTAACATGCTCCAGAAACTCCAATGAGTCGCCTGCCTGTTTTTGCATTTCCAATAGCCCTTGAACCCAACGTGTTGCTCGACGCTGATGACCATCGCCGTCTTTGCTTCCGACTTTGTATTCCCAATGAGCAGCAATGCCATAGTTGGCCATGTGTTCCATTTCATGAGTGCGGATCTGAACTTCAATTAGCACGCCATGCATGCCGACCAGAACGGTATGCAAGGATTGATATCCATTGGCTTTAGGTATTGCGATATAGTCTTTGAATTCCCCCGGCACGGGTTTAAAAATATTGTGCATAATGCCGAGAGTTCTGTAGCAATCATCGGCGGTATCGACTATCAGTCGAAAAGCAAACACATCCATAATATCGCGAAAAGATTTTTTCTTTTCGCGCATTTTAAGATAGATGCTCCACAGATGTTTTTCACGGCCCTTCACTACGGCATCGAAGGATTCACGCTCTAGACGCAGTTCGATGGCATGCTGAATTTCGGTGATAATCTCTTTGCGATTCTTGCGTGCGGCTTTCATGGCTTCGCGCAGGCGACGATGACGCAGCGGATACATGGCAGCAAAACCAAGATCTTCAAATTCAATGCGGATATCATTGATACCCAGACGCTGGGCTATGGGTGCATAGATATCCAGTGTCTCTCGAGCAACCCGGCGACGCTTCTCTGGTGCCAGCCCGCCAAGAGTCCGCATATTGTGTAATCGATCTGCGAGCTTGACCAAAACCACTCGAATATCTCTGGACATCGCCAAAGTCATTTTTTGGAAGCTTTCAGCTTGCTGTTCAGCCTTGGTTTCAAATTCAATTTCTGTGAGCTTACTAACACCATCGACCAGATCGGCGACTGTGCGGCCAAAACGACGACTAATTTGACCCTTGGTAGCGCCAGTATCTTCGATGACGTCATGCAATAGTGCCGCCATCAGGCTCTCGTGATCCATATGCATATCAGCGAGAATATTGGCGACAGCTAACGGGTGGGTGATATAGGGGTCGCCACTCTGCCGCATTTGACCGAGATGGCACTTTTCTGAGTAGATATAGGCGCGCTCAACCTTGGCGACCTGTTTTTCATCGAGATAGGAGGACAGCTTATCGGTTAGAACTGAAAGCACGGTAAAACCGTCCTCCCCGAAGTTTGATTGACAGGTTAAACGGCGGGCTCTTCAGGCGCGTCAGTGGCGTCTTCAGCATCAACAATTTCATAATCCTGAACAACTTCTGTGAGAATATCAGTAGTTACCAGACCCTGTGCAATTTCTCGCAATGCAACAACGGTAGCTTTGTCATTCTCTTCTTCAACCAGAGTGGGTCGACCTTCAACCGCTATTTGACGAGCGCGCTTGGAGCCAACCATCACTAACTCAAAACGGTTATCCACATGATCCAAACAATCTTCAACAGTAATACGAGCCATTTTTTCCGCCAGACATAAAAATTAATCGAATTTACAGAGTAAATCTGCAAGGGTCGGCAAGTTTACCTAATGCGAGGGTTTACGACAATAAATCTGATAGTAATTTTTCATGCCCTTGAACAGGCATTTTGCAGCGTTGTGCACTGATAATACTTTTTAGTTGCTCCAATGCCAGATCAAAGTTGTCATTAATCACCAAGTAATCCGCCTCTATATAGTGGCTCATTTCTTCGGTCGCCGCCGCAACACGTTTGTTAATCACCTCTACATCGTCTTGTCCACGCTCATTGAGGCGATCTGCGAGTGCCTGTTTGCTCGGCGGCAAAATAAAGATACTTTTACTCTGGACAAATTGTTGGCGTACTTGCTCGGCACCCTGCCAATCGATCTCCAGGATGACATCAATACCAGCATTTAATGTGTCTTGAACCCATTGTTTAGAGGTGCCGTAAAAATTGCCAAATACTTCGGCATGTTCCAAGAAAGCATCCTCTGTAACCATGCTTTGAAAGGTCTGTTGGCTAACAAAGTGATAATTTACTCCGTCTTCCTCTCCGGTCCGCGCCGCTCGAGTAGTATGGGAGATTGAGGCCTGAATATTGTCCATGCGCATCAAAATTTCTGACACAAGGCTGGTCTTGCCTGCGCCGGAGGGTGCGGAAATAATAAATAATGTGCCTTGAGCCATGGTCAGAACAGTTTCCTTGCCTATCTACTACTGGAGATGGAGATTATTTCAGATTCTACGGCCGGTGTACTAAATATTTTTACATCCGCCCTTCGGGATCAAAAATTTGGTCTAAGCATTCGGCCAGCCGCAACCCAGCGAGCAACAGCCGCTTTTCAATAATAGCCTTACTGCGCTCGATGTAGGATGCGCTAACAATGGCTCTATTATATCTCGTTTGTGGAAAGTCATAGATATGATGGCGGAGTGCTTTTGATTCCCTTGCCCATACGAGAAAGTCGGTTTGTCTACCTGCTTCCTGTTGTCGAGTTCTGGTCTGGTTGAGGTGGCGACTGTACTGCCGCGGGGTTTTGTTCTCGGTATTTAAAATCAGACTATCCCAAAGTTGATGGAGATTAGCGCCTCTCGGATGGTCGGGCCACTTTACCCTGATTGTGTTGCCGCCGCGATCAGCGCGTCGGCCAACATGCAATGGTTGATGAATATCGGCGACAAAATGACTGAAGAATGACAATGCCTCGCGCCGCTGCTGCTTGCTTAGCTCAGGGTTGTGTAGTTGCGCATAAAAGTACTCCAGAGCTGAGAGTACATCGCCATCGCTATGGCGTTTAAAGTCAGTAAATTGTTCGCCATCATCGATACTGACATAGTGCCAGTATTTAGATTGTTGCCATTTGGGGATATAGCGTATTCTATCTGGCCATAGACTGAGCTCACTGAGCTCATCGTTATCAATAATACGGTCGATTGCTTTCTTAGTCTTCGCACTCATGTGCTCTTGCGCAATCAAAACAACAATACGATGGCCATCTGCGCCAAAGGCATAGCAGGTACTACTCCCTAGTAAAAGCCAAAGACTGATTAAAGGAAAAAACAAGCGGCCTATTTTTTTCATGCCTAGTCTATATCACTCGATATTTTGAATTTGCTCACGCATTTGCTCAATGAGGACTTTGAGTTCGACCGAGGCCTGTGTTGTTGCGCCGGCGATTGATTTAGAGCCCAAGGTATTGGCTTCGCGATTTAGCTCCTGCATCAAAAAGTCGAGGCGCCGGCCAATCGAGTTATCGCTGCTCAGAGTGAGGCGTATTTCGCTAATATGAGCTTCAAGGCGATCGAGTTCTTCATCAACATCAGCGCGATTGGCAATGATCACCATTTCTTGTTCGAGCCTGTCTTCATCAAGCTGAGTTTTTAAATCATCCAGTTTTTCATTTAGCCTCTGTCGCTGCAGAGCGAGGATAGTCGGTAGTTCTTTGCGCACCACAGCTATCTGTGATTCTATACCACTGAGTCTCTGTTCAATCATATCTGCTAGCTTTTCTCCCTCCCGTTGACGGCTGTCGAGAAGTTGCTCCACGGTGTTAGTCATTGTTTCAATCGCGGCTTGATGCAACGCCTTTGAATCAATATCTTGATCTTTGAGAATACCTGGCCAACGCATAATCTCCATGGGTGAAATGGGTGCAGGATCTTGTAGTTCTGCAGACAGTCTTTCGGCAATATCAATATATTGTCTGGCGAGCGCTATATCAGCCTGGATGGAACTGTCTTTATGATTAAAGTTGACCTGTACTGCGCAGTCGACTTTCCCGCGGTTGAGTTTCTTGCGTGCGATCTCTCGCAGGGGCATTTCTACCTCGCGCATGGTTTCCGGGAGACGAAAGCTGGTTTCTAAAAAACGGTGGTTGACTGAGCGCAGTTCACAGGTCACTGAACCCCAGTCAAAATCCATAGTGCTTCTGGCAAAAGCGGTCATGCTGCGAGGCATATTGTCTCCGGTAGTAAATTTATAAGCTGTCATGGTAACAAAGGCGGTTAATGAGTTTCTAGATTTGCTACAATTCCGCCCACTTTTTAGGCGGATTATTAGGAACCAGTATGAGTAGACCCAGTGGCAGACGTCCAGAGCAACTTCGGCAGGTGAAAATTACCCGAGAATATACCTGTCATGCTGAGGGCTCTGTATTGATAGAGTTTGGTAACACTAAGGTTATCTGTACTGCCAGCGTTGAGCATGGAGTACCAAGATTTTTGCGGGGCTCTGGTCAGGGCTGGGTGACGGCGGAGTACGGCATGTTGCCGCGGTCGACTAACAGTCGCATGGGACGTGAAGCTGCGCGTGGAAAGCAAAGCGGGCGCACGCAGGAAATTCAGCGATTAATTGGTCGTTCACTGCGCGCCGCTGTGGATTTAGAGCAGTTAGGCGAGTGCACAATCAATATTGATTGCGATGTGATTCAGGCTGATGGTGGTACCCGAACCGCTTCTATTACCGGTGCTATGGTTGCTTTGGTTGACGCTATCCGCCATTTACAGCGCAAAAAAGCGATTACTGGCGACCCGCTAATAAGCATGATTGCCTCGGTCTCTGTCGGTATTTATCAAGGTCAGGCGGTGTTGGATTTGGATTATGCTGAGGACAGTAATGCAGAGACCGATATGAATGTGGTGATGAATAGCGATGGAGGTTTTATTGAAGTTCAGGGAACGGCAGAAGCAGCACCCTTTACCACGGAGGAGTTAACCCAAATGTTAGATCTAGCCAAGCGTGGGATCGCTGATCTCGTTCGAGTGCAACAAATGGCATTAGCCCAATAGAAGACGATTGATATGAATAGTTATAAAACCCAGTTTATAGAAAATGCTATTGCAAGTGGTGCACTAAAGTTTGGCCAATTCAGACTTAAATCTGGTCGTGTCTCACCCCACTTCTTTAATGCGGGAGAGTTTTATCGAGGTAAGGCTCTGGCAGCATTGGGGCAATGTTATGCGGCGGCGATTGTTGACTCAGGCATCGAGTTTGATGTGTTGTTTGGTCCTGCCTACAAGGGAATTACTCTGGCTGCCGCAACCGCTGTGGCGTTGGCGGAGCATCATAATTTGGATGTGCCTTACTGTTTTAACAGAAAGGAAGCGAAGTCCCACGGCGAGGGTGGCACCATAGTGGGGGCGCCGTTGGAGGGCAGGGTACTGATTATTGATGATGTGATTACCGCTGGCACGGCGATTCGAGAAGTGATGGCCATGGTTGATCTGGCTGAAGCGCAGGCGGCAGGAGTGGTGATTGGTGTTGACCGTAAGGAGCGCGGCAATTCAGATCAGTCTGCTATACAGGAGGTGGAGGCTGAGTTTTCTATTCCCGTTGCCAGCATTATTGATATCGACGATATTTTGGCTTATCTCGATGGCAAACCAGACAAGCAAGCGCTAGTACAGCAGATTGAAGCCTATCGACAGGAATATGGTGTTTGACTGTACAGGGGGTTCCCTACTGCACCGCAATACAGTTGATATTAAATATTAGGCAATCATTTGCGCAGTAATTAATGACCATTGTTCAGACCAGTTGTCTGTTGGTAGTTGGCCAAAGTTACTGCGCACGAACTGGCTGACCTTGCCCTCAGTCGTCACCAACATAAGATTGGCAGCGACGCTGACAGTAACGGTTAATTTTATTCCGTCTCTGACCTCAGCCTCACGCAATGTCTGTTTTAGCTGTGATTCTAGGCGATCCCAAAACTGTGCTACCCGATCATGGAGTCGGTCAGTTTCACCGGTGAGCGCATCGCCGTTGAGGATGCGGCTAATGCCTGGATTCTTTTCACTAAAGGCTAACACTAAACCGAGTATTCTGAAGCATTGCCCCAAGGCATCTGGCTCATCGCTGACAATGGTGCGAACTCGGGCAAAGATGGTTTCTTCAATGAAATCTATAAGCCCTTCGTACATCCTTGTCTTACTGGGAAAATGACGATACAGCGCTGCTTCAGACACGCCGACTTCCGCCGCTAGTGCCGCTGTGGTGATGCGAGCGCCTTTGGAGACTTCGAGCATACGTGCGAGAGCCTGCAGTATTCCCTGAGCTCTAGAACCTCTTTTACCTGCCATTACAGTGCTCCATTATGCTCTTGGTTGGTAATCAATGTGCCCACGCCCTCATCGGTAAAGATTTCCAGCATAACGGCATGGTCGACACGGCCATCAATAATATGCGCGGAGGATACGCCAGATTTCACTGCGTCCAAAGCGCAACCAATTTTGGGTAGCATGCCACCATAGATGGTTCCATCAGCAATTAATTCATCGACACGGCTGACGGAGAGACCAGTGAGAATTTCGCCCTGTTTGTCCTGTAACCCAGCGACATTAGTGAGCAACATCAGTTTCTCCGCACGCAGTACTTCTGCAACTTTACCAGCAACTAAGTCGGCATTGATATTATATGAGGCGCCATCAGCGCCAACACCTATGGGTGCTATAACAGGTATAAAATCACCTTGCATCAGCATATCAATCACTGATTTATTGATCGACGCTACCTCCCCTACATGGCCGATATCAATAATCTCTGGAACTGACATCTCCGGCGTCTTATGTGATACCACTAATTTTTTAGCTCGGATAAGTTGGCCGTCTTTGCCGGTGACACCGAAGGCTTTACCGCCAGCATTGCCAATCAGGTTGACGATTTCTTTATTGATGGTGGCACCGAGCACCATTTCGACTACATCCATGGTTTTGCTATCAGTGACACGCATACCATCGACAAACGAGGACTCTATCGATAACTCATCGAGTAGCGCACCAATCTGAGGCCCACCACCATGGACTACTACGGGGTTTATACCCACTGCTTTCATCAGCACGATATCGCGGGCAAAACTTTCCTTGAGGCGATCATCAACCATCGCATTGCCACCATATTTAACCACCACGGTTTTGCCGGCAAAACGCTGAATATAGGGCAGAGCACGGGAAATCACCTGTGCCGTGGTTTGTGCTTCTTTACGGGTTAATGACATAACTATATATATTCTTCTATCTGATTAATAAATGGCGCGAGTGCCACACGAAATCGCTGTTTAATATCTTCAAGGCTCTTATCATCATCTGCCTCAAAGCGCAGGGTCAAGTTTGCAGTTGTATTTGAGGCTCTGATAAGCCCCCAGCCATCTGGGTATTCTACTCGTAAGCCGTCGAGAGTAATAATCTTTGCGCCTTTAAATTGGCAACCGGCGACTAGCTTACTGATTAACCCGAACTTTTCATCCTCATCGACTGCAATTAAGATTTCAGGGGTATAACTGCTACCTTTAAATTCAGCAATTATGCTATCTAGGGTGCGATGACGCTCTTGGTTACTCAGTATTTCTAGGAGGCGGACTGCGGCATAAATGCCGTCGTCAAAGCCCTTCCAGCGATCATTAAAAAAGATATGACCACTAAATTCACCGCCCAGTGGCGCATTATTATGTTGTACCGCTTTGCGAACATGCGCATGCCCTGTTTTACACATCATCGGCCGACCATTGTGCTCACGGATTACTTCGGCGAGTCGTTTACTGCTCTTTACATCAAAAACAATATCCGTATCTGGGTTATTAAGCAGAACATCAGGTGCAAACATCATCATTAGCATATCTGGCCAGATTATCTCACCGCTACCAGATATCACGACAATACGATCACCATCACCGTCGAAAGCAAAACCCAGGTCAGCGTTAACTTCCCTAACCTTTGTAATTAGCGTCTGCAGGTTCTGCTCATCTGCCGGATTGGGTTCGTGATTAGGGAATGCGCCATCCACTTCACAGTACAGAGGGATAACGGTATGGCCAAGGCTTTCAAAGAGTTTAACAGCCACTGGCCCAGCCACTGCATTGCCAGCATCGATAACAACCTTAAACGATTTGTCGACGGTACTTTCTTCAACAATATGTCGGATGTACTGTGTCACTATATCGCGACTAAAGCGCTGACCCTCATCACTGCAGGTAAATTCAGCCTTATCGAGCATTGGTTTGAGTAGTTGCAGTATCGGCCCAGCGATTACCTGACCTTTGATAATTACCTTAAAACCGTTGTAGTGAGCTGGGTTGTGGCTGGCAGTGACCATAATGCCGCAACTCGATTGGCCGCTATGATGTACCGCAAAATTGAGTACAGGCGTGGTAATTTCACCGAGATCAATAACGTGACAACCCGTAGATAACAGCCCCTGCTGCAAAGCCTGTGACAGTTGATTGGAGGTCAGCCTTCCATCGCGACCGACATAAATCGCGCTATGGCCGTTGTTGAGAATAATCGTACCAATGGTTTTGCCCAATCTGGAAGCGAATTCTGGAGTGATTTCTGCACCGGCAATACCGCGAATATCATAGTCGCGGAATACTCTATCTGGGACCTTAAAATTGGGGTCGCCGATATTATTGGGCAGCTCGGATAGTGCGACTATTTTGGGTTGAGACTCCTGTTCTGGCTCAGGCTTCTCTTCAGGCTGAGGCTCCTCTCCAGGCTGAGGCTCCTCTCCAGGCTGAGGCTCCTCTTCAGCAAGAGCGCTCTCGTTTGTCGGAGATTCGTCCACGGCGATTATTTCATTCTCAGCGGCGGGCTCGTCCTCGCTGATAGGTTCGTCCTCTATGACTGTTTCGTCCGCAGTGACGGATTCGCCGTCCACGCTTGTTTCGTCCAAAGTGGTGAGCTCGTCCTCGCCGATAGGTTCGTCCTCTATAACTGTTTCGTCCACAGTGACAGATTCGCTCTCCATACTTGTTTCATCTTCAGTGACGGGTTCGTCATCGGTGAGGGATTGCTCCTCAGTCAGGGGCTCCGGTTTGGATTGAGGCTCTAGTGGCTCAAGTGCCGGTTCAGCCACCAATGGCGCTGGTGCAAGCGATGAATCCATTGCATGGGAGTTATTGGGATCCTCATAGGCATCAATAGCAGGCGCGAAAAGAGCATCTTCGGCGTTGTGATTCTCGATGAAAATAGCTGTTATTAACTGCCTGCGCTTCACCCTAAATAGGATTAGAAGATACAGAGCAATCACGCCACCGCAAACGATGACGGCATAATATAACCAAAATGGCCTCAGCTGGTTATTGACAGTATTGACCGATGCCTCAGAGGGGACGAAGTGGAGTTTCCATAGAGCGTTGTTAGTGTCAAATATCTCGGACTTGATAGCAGGCTGACCTTGTTCAAAGCCGTCTTCACTAAGCGAGGCCAGGACAATATTGCTGCGGTTGGGGACAATCTGCTGTACTTCTATCATGCCTTTAGTGCTATCGGCCTGACTAACCGCCGCCTGTAAACTCTGTGCTGGTAACTGGAGTAACAGGACGCTAGCTGTCTGCGAGTCACTGCCGCCTATCAAGTGGCTAAAGAATATTTTCCATTGTTCGGCGATTTTTATGGCTTTAGGGCTGACAGAATCTTCTCGTAGGGTTGAGCGCACCATTTGTTTAGCAGCAAACCCAAGTTGTTTATGGCGCTGAAGATCGGCATCAACGATATAGATGGCTTCGGCGCTGGGGATTACTGTTGTGGCAATTTGCTCTAACTGATCCAAATCGACTACGGCGGCACTCTGAGTAATGACTTGGTCTATCGCCTGTTGGTAAAACTCTAGATAGTCGTCAACAAGACTTATGGCTCCTTTTATGTTGGCACCGTAATGAAGGTCAGCTGCTTGTTGCCGCGCCTCCACCACAAGATCCTGCCTCATCAAATAAAAGGTTATGATCAGGGCAATAAGACATACAAAGGCGCAGCCGAGAAAGACGCTGTCTTCTTTTGCCTCAGAAATAGCTTTTTTTACATTCAATGTGGTAATCAACTCAGCATCAACAGTCGACACTAGAGGCTTTGGCGATGCACCATATGCTCAATAATATCCCTTGCTAGCTGCGTCTTGCTCCTTTTACTAAATGTTTTTGTTGAGTCTGCGTCTATCCAGCAAGCTTCATTGTTATCTGTATCAAATCCCACATCATCTCTAGAAACGTCATTGGCGATGATTGCATCGAGCTTTTTACGCTTTAACTTGTCTCTGGCATGGGCTTCCACATTTTCGGTTTCCGCGGCGAACCCCAATACAAAAAGCGCACTGTTGGCCGCTGCAACGGTGCTAACTACATCGGGGTTCCTCTCCAGCTGTATAGTCATACCAGCGTCCTGCTTCTTAATTTTTTGTGCTGCAATTGCCTTCGCTCGGTAATCTGCGACCGCGGCGGCAGCAATAAATATATCGGCACCATCCGCCGCCTCTAAAGAGGCTTCAAGCAATTCACCCGCCGATAATACAGAGACTAATTGGCAATTTGGTGGTATGGCCAGATTAACTGGGCCAGAGATTAATATGACTTGCGCCCCTGCTTCACTGGCGGCCTCGGCTAGGGCATAACCCATCTTTCCGGAGCTGTGATTACTGATATAGCGCACAGGATCCAATGCTTCGCGGGTGGGTCCAGCAGTGACAACCACTTTTTTGCCAGCCAGTAGCCCGTTGGCGAATAAAGAACCAACGGTGGTAACAATTGTGTCTGGCTGTTCCATTCTTCCAGGGCCTGTATCACCGCAGGCTTGAATGCCATCATCGGGACCGATTACATTAACATTGCGTTGCCGCAATGTGGCAATGTTGTCCATACTGGCGGGATGTGCCCACATGGCTTGATTCATGGCTGGCGCCACCGCGACTTTTGCTGGCGTGGCGAGATAGATTGTAGCCAGCAAACTATCAGCTCTACCGTGAACCATATTGGCAATAAAATCAGCGCTGGCGGGAGCAATTAATAGTAAGTCAGCCCAGCGAGCGAGTTCGATATGTCCCATACCTGCTTCAGCATCAGAATCTAGCAACTCGGTATGTATTTGGTGCCCAGAGAGAGCTTGCATGGTCAGTGGGCGGACAAATTCTGTAGCTGCATGAGTCATTACTACACGCACCTCAGCGCCAGCATCTTGAAGCCTTCGCACGAGCTCCGCGCTTTTGTAGGCGGCAATGCCACCAGTGACACCGAGAATTATGCGTTTGTTTGACAGGCTACTCATTAATTGTCCGGACAGTCTAAGAGATGGCGCGTAAGATAACATTTTGTGGTGCAATTCTATAGCTCTAAATAAGGACTCACTATGGCTATAAGCCACTGGCCAGTCGAAGATAGACCAAGAGAGAAGCTTTTAGCCAAGGGGGCGGCTGTTTTGTCTGATGCTGAGTTATTGGCTATATTTTTGCGTACAGGGTTACCCGGCGTGACTGCTATTGATCTAGCCCGCCAGTTGCTGGATCATTTTGGTGGTTTGGGGCCTCTACTGAGTGCGGATCAACGCAGCTTCTGTGATGCCAAGGGTCTGGGTCCGGCAAAATATTGTCAGATTCAGGCGACATTAGAATTAACCAAGCGCTATTTGCAGGAACAATTGTGCGATAACCCGATTTTTACCTGCCCTTCCCATGTCAGAGATTATTTAGCCGTTCAGATGCGAGATTATCAGCGTGAGGTATTTGTCGTGTTGCTACTGGATACTCGCCACCAGTTGATTGAGTTTTGCGAGCTGTTCCAAGGTACGATCGATTCTGCCAGTGTACATCCCAGAGAGGTGGTGCGATTAGCTTTGCATAAAAATGCTGCTGCAGTGATCGTCGCTCATAACCATCCCTCGGGGAGTGCCAAACCAAGCGCTGCTGATATTGCCATCACTGATCGGTTAAAAGCGGCGCTCAAATTAATGGATATACGGTTGCTTGATCATTTTGTCATTGGTCGTGGAGAAGTCGTGTCACTGGCCGATCGAGGCCAGTTGTAGCTGAAACGCCATTGATTTACATCGATTCTGTGGTTTTCGTTTGATTCAACAATGGCTTTCTGGTATAAAACGCGCCTCCTTGCGGGACGGTCCCGTTAACGGATAGATAAACCATAGAATTCTTTTGTTTTCGGGGACATCCTCGGAGCATAAATCGGAACAGAGGCAGTATTCATGTCCAGAGTATGTCAGGTCACAGGCAAGCGCCCAATGGCTGGAAATAATGTATCGCACGCGAAGAACAGAACACGTCGTCGCTTTGAGCCCAATCTCCACACCCACCGTTTTTGGGTTGAGTCAGAGAAGCGTTTCGTGAAGTTGCGAGTATCGACTAAAGGTATGCGTATCATTGACAAGAATGGTATTGAACAAGTCTTATCTGGCCTGCGTGCCAATGGCGAAAAGATCTAAGGGAGAAGGTTAATGGCTAAGTCAGCTCGAGAAAAAATTCGTTTGGTGTCTAGCGCGGGTACTGGTCACTTTTACACCACAGACAAAAACAAACGCACTATGCCTGAAAAAATGGAAGTTAAAAAATATGATCCCACTATCCGCAAGCATGTGATCTACAAAGAAGCCAAAATCAAATAGTCGGCTCAATCTGC
Source organism: Porticoccaceae bacterium (assembly GCA_030741175.1). GTDB lineage: Bacteria > Pseudomonadota > Gammaproteobacteria > Pseudomonadales > Porticoccaceae > HTCC2207. The sequence goes on along the minus strand of JASLVT010000004.1, from coordinate 2,275 downwards.
CGCGTTAAAAGATCTCGCCACTTGGCGGGATTTTTTTTGTCCGGTATCTTATCTAAACCCAAGTCATATCGGCGAGATTAAAACCGCGCGATACAAAAAAGCCCCAACACTTTCATGCTAGGGCTTTTAGATAATTTTAGTACTGCTATCAAGTGACAGCGACAGAAATTATTCGGCGACTACATTCTCAGCTTGTGCGCCTTTTTGGCCTTGAGTAACTTCCATCGTTACTGCTTGGCCTTCTTTCAAAGATTTAAATCCCTCAGCTTGAATAGCGCTGTGATGAACAAACACATCACCGCCGCCTTCTTGCTCAATAAAACCAAAACCTTTGCTGTCATTGAACCACTTTACAGTGCCAGAAACTCTCTCCGACATAACTAACCTCACTTATTAAAATTTATATACCGTTTAAGGCGTTAAAAATATCCAGCCTCATAACGGGGCTAGCCTATACCTTCGAGCCATAAAAATTGGTTATGACTTTAAGGCACCAGTGTCTCAACAAGACTGCAAAAAATACAAGTTGCTGAGTCAGGGTTCATGAGTGTATTGTTTTTTTAGTGATTAAGCCAATTTTGTGTGTTAGAAACTGGAAAAAGCCACTTTTTTGCTAGTTTTTGCTTGTTTTTGGCCCTTAAAACAGCACCCGACAGCGTATTGTTCCCTCAATTGCCTTCAGAGAAGCGATGGCGTCATTGCTGTATTCCGCCTCAATATCGACGACGACGTAACCTACTTTGTCGTTGGTTTGCAGATATTGTGCCGCTACATTGATGTTATATTGGGAAAAAATCTGATTAATAGCGCTCATCACACCCGGGATATTGCGATGCACATGGAGCAGTCTGTGGGTGTTAGCCTGTGGTGGCAGAGCAACCTGCGGAAAGTTCACCGCACCGGTGCTGGTGCCATTATCACTGTAGACAACAATCTTTTCAGCCACTTCAATGCCGATATTGGCCTGTGCTTCTTGGGTGGAGCCGCCAATATGGGGAGTCAATATAACATTATCAAACTGCCTCAGGGGTGATATGAATTCATCTTGATTGGATTTTGGTTCGATTGGATACACATCGATAGCGGCACCGCCTAAATGACTGTTTTCCAGATGTCGACAAAGACTGTCGATATCAACTATTTGCCCTCTGGCGGCGTTGATCAGCATAGCGCCCGATTTCATCGCGCTTAGCTCTTTATTGCCTATCATGCCGCGTGTTGCCTCAGTATCCGGCACATGGAGTGAGACAATATCGCTTTCAGCAAGCAGGCTGGGTAAATCGCGTACCTGTTCGGCATTGCCCAGAGGAAGCTTTGTCACTGTGTCGTAAAAGCGCACGCGCATACCCAAGGATTCCGCCATAACGCTGATCTGACTACCAATATTGCCATAGCCGATAATACCTAATGTTTTACCTCTAACCTCAAAGGCATTGCTTGCAGACTTGAGCCATTCCCCGCGGTGTGCTTTGGCATTCTTTTCGGGAATGCCACGCATCAACATAATAGCTTCAGCAATGACCAGTTCTGCGACACTGCGCGTATTAGAAAAGGGCGCATTAAACAAGATGACACCCTGTTCGGTTGCCGCTTGTATGTCGACTTGATTTGTTCCGATGCAAAAACAACCAACGCCTATGAGTTTTTTGGCGGCAGTGAAAACCTTAGCATTGAGCTGTGTACGTGAACGAATACCGACAAAGTGGACATCTGCTATTTTTTCTAGCAATTCATGTTCTGGCAGGGCTGACGGGTAGTAGTCAATGTTGTCATAGCCAGCTGCTTTAAACACATCCATGGCTGAGGGGTGGACGCCCTCAAGAAGTAAAATTTTAATTTTTTGTTTGCCGAGTGAAAAATTGAGCATAGCGATCAGGCCTGTTGGACGGTCAAGAATCAGATGTCTATGGTAACATGACCAAGGCCTGAACCATGGCATCAACCAGCCACATAATGAGGATATCCGAATGTTATCGGAGCAGATAATCGAGCGCTTAAATGGGATTGTCGGCGATCGGCGAGTATTGCTCGACGATACTGACTTGCAACGTTATGGCGTCGATCGTACGACCATTTGGCAGGCTAGCCCCTGTGCTGTGGTATTGCCGGGCTCGATAGAGGAGGTCCAGCAAATTGTTCGTCTGGCCAATGAACTCAATTTAGCTATTGTTCCCTCTGGCGGAAGAACAGGGCTCAGTGGCGGCGCTGTGGCAAAACAGGGCGAGATTGTAGTGGCCATGGATCGCCTTAATCAGGTGATAGATTATAACCCTCT